>NZ_RAWF01000104.1:0-32233 GCF_003612075.1 Corallococcus sp. CA041A | reverse complement strand
CCGGTGGGCGTCCCGCTGGGCGAGCGCCGCGCCGATGAAGCCGGAGAACAGGGGGTGGGGGGCGAAGGGCTTGCTCTTGAACTCAGGGTGGAACTGGCAGCCCACGAAGTACGGGTGGTCCGCGAGCTCAATCATCTCCACCAGGTTCAGCTCCGGGTTGTGGCCGGAGATGACGAGCCCGGCCTCCTGGAGCCGGCCGCGGTAGGAGTTGTTGACCTCGTAGCGGTGGCGGTGGCGCTCCTGGATGGCCTCCTGGCCGTAGAGCTTGTGCGCGACGCTGCCGGGCTTGAGCGCGCACGCGTAGCTGCCCAGGCGCATGGTGCCGCCCTTGTCCTGCACCTTCACCTGGCTCTCCATGAGCGTCACCACGGGGTGCGCGGTGTGCTCGTCGAACTCCAGGCTGTTGGCGCCCTTCAAGCCCAGCACGGTGCGGCTGAACTCCACCACGGCCATCTGGAGGCCCAGGCAGATGCCGAAGAAGGGGAGCTTGTTCTCACGCGCGTAGCGGACCGCGGCGATCTTCCCTTCGGTGCCGCGCACGCCGAAGCCGCCGGGCACGAGCACCGCGTCCACGCCCTCGAGCGTCTTCTCCGGCCCTTGAGCCTCCACGTCCTGGCTGTCCACGAAGCGCAGCTTCACGCGCACGTCGTTGGCGATGCCGCCGTGGAGCAGGGACTCGTTGAGGCTCTTGTAGCTCTCCGTGAGGTTCACGTACTTGCCCACGATGCCGACGGTGACTTCACCGCGCGCGGGCTCGTAGATTTTGCGGACGATGGTCTCCCACTTCTCCAGGTGGGGGGCGCGGCTCCAGATGTTGAGCACCTCCGCCAGCCGCTCATCCAGGCCCTGGCGGTGCAGCTCCAGGGGCAGCTCGTAGATGCTGCGCACGTCCGGGGACGTGAACACGTTGCCGTTGTCCACGTTGCAGAACATGGCGATCTTGTCCTTCAGCTCGCGCGAAATCTCCCGGTCCGTGCGGCACAGGAGGAAGTCCGGCTGGATGCCGATTTCGCGCAGCTTCATCACCGAGTGCTGCGTGGGCTTGGTCTTCACTTCACCCGCGGCGCCGATGTACGGCAGCAGCGTCAGGTGGATGTAGACGGCGTTCTGGCTGCCCACGTCGTAGCGCATCTGGCGGATGGCCTCGAGGAAGGGCAGGGACTCGATGTCGCCCACCGTTCCGCCGACCTCCACGATGACGACGTCCACGTCCTGGGCGGCCTGGCGGATGCTGGCCTTGATCTCATCCGTGATGTGCGGAATCACCTGGACCGTCTTGCCCAGGTACTCGCCACGGCGTTCCTTGGTGATGACCGCGTTGTAGATGCGGCCGGAGGTGAAGTTGTTGAGGCGGCTCATCCGGGCGTGGGTGAACCGCTCGTAGTGGCCCAGGTCCATGTCGGTCTCGCCACCGTCCTCGGTGACGAACACTTCGCCGTGCTGGAAGGGGCTCATCGTGCCCGGATCCACGTTGATGTAGGGATCCAGCTTGATGAGCGTGATGTCCAGCCCGCGGTTCTCAAGGAGGGCGCCAATGGATGCGGAGGCCAGTCCCTTCCCCAGCGAGCTGACCACGCCGCCCGTCACGAAGATGAACTTGGTTTTCTTGGAGCGCATGTCCCTTCCTGCCAAGAGGGCCAGGGGGCGTCAAATATTCTCTGACGCACGGACGGCCGGCTGGCCCCGACCCGCAGGGTCAGCCCTTCACTGCGCGTCCCAACCCCCGGGTCGGGCGACAGCGAACTGCTGGGCGGTGGGCTGGCCGACGCGGAAATGGCGCAGGTCGCACCCCCGGCAACTCCAGCCTTCCCAGCCTTTCTTCACGACCTGGTGCAGGCAGGCATCGTAGTTGGGACAAAAAAGATTGCGCTGGTCATCCACCGTCTCCTCGTCACGGAGGGCAGAGGGCAGCGGGATGGGACATGGCGTGATGGACACGGAAGTTCTCCGGCAGGCGACCCCTACGGTCGTGGATGGCACTTCCCCCCGGCGGCCACGAACCGGTGGGTGGACAGGACATTCCCGGTAGGGAGGGGGACGAAAAAAGTCGCCCCCGTCGGCAAGGACGGGGGCGACTCGTTACCGCAGGCGTCACTTCCGCCGGGGACAACCCGCGTTAGCAGGCCACCGCGACGGAGGTGGACGCCTTGATCTTGCTGTCGTTCAAGGCATCACCTCCTTTCTTGCGGCAGCAGAGATAATGCGCGCCCTCATTTCCCGCCATGAAGACCGCGAGGTAGGCGGGGGTCGTCCGAGGAACGAGCGTTCAGGCGGCGACGACCTGTCGCTCCACGAGGCGGCGGTACAAGCCGTCCTGCGTCATGAGGGTGGAGTGGGTGCCGCTCTGCACCACGCGGCCGTGCTCCATCACCAGCACGCGCTGGGCGTTGGCCACGGTGGACAGGCGGTGGGCGATGATGAGCGTGGTGCGGCCCTGCATCAGCCGGTCCAGGGCGTCCTTCACCAGGTGCTCGCTCTCTGAATCCAGGGCGGACGTCGCCTCATCCAGGATGAGGATGCGCGGGTCCTTGAGCACGGCCCGCGCGATGGCCACGCGCTGCTTCTGGCCGCCGGACAGCTGCACGCCGCGCTCGCCCACCTCCGTGCGGTAGCCGTCAGGGAAGCGCTGGATGAAGTCGTGCGCGTTCGCGGCGCGGGCGGCGGCCTCCACCTCCGCGTCGGTGGCGTCCGGGCGGCCGTAGCGGATGTTGTCCGCGATGGAGCAGGAGAAGAGCAGGGGCTCCTGGGCGACCATGCCCACGTGGCGCCGCAGCCAGCTGGGGTCCAGGGACTTCAGGGGGCGGCCGTCCAGGCGCAGCTCGCCCTGGAGCGGATCATAGAAGCGCGACAGGAGGGCGGCGAGGGTGGACTTGCCGGCGCCGGAGGAGCCCACCACGGCGACGACTTCGCCTGCGTTGACGGTGAGGTCGATGCCCTGGAGCACCGGCACGTCCGGACGCGTGGGGTAGGCGAAGTGCACGCCGTGCAGCTCCACGCGGCCTTCGACGGTGGCGGGGCGCTCGCCCTCGTTGGCGGGGATGGAGGGCGCGCGGTCCATCAGCTCGAAGACGCGCTCGGCGGCGCCGGAGGCGCGCATGAAGTCCGCCCAGAGGTCCGCCAGGGAGCCCAGGGAGACGGCCACGAGCATCGTGTAGATGAGGAACGAGGTGAGGGCGCCCACGGAGAGCTCGCCGTCCACCACCAGCCGGCCGCCGTACCAGAACACCACCACCGCGGCGATGTAGCCCGCGCTGGAGGCGCCCCCCATGAAGGCGGCGGACTGGCGCGCGCGGTTGCGGGCGACCTCGTAGGCGTTGCGCACGGAGTTGCCGTAGCGCGCCACCTCCGAGGGTTCCGCCGCGAAGGAGCGCACGGTGCGCATGCCGGACAGGCTCTCCTCGGCGACCTCGCTGGCCTTGGCGAGCGCGTCCTGCACGTTGCGCGACAGCCCGCGCACGCGCCGGCCGTAGACCATGCCGCCCACGGCGACGACGGGCACGATGGCGAGCATCAGGAAGGTGAGCGAGGGCGAAGTGTAGAAGAGCAGCACGATGCCGCCCAGGGCCTGCACGGCGTTGCGCAGCCCCATGGAGATGTTCGCGCTCACCGTGTTCTGGAGCACCGTGGTGTCGGAGGCGAGCCGGCTGGTGAGCTCTCCGGTGCGGTGCGTGTCGAAGAAGGCCACCTCCTGGTCCATGAGGCGCCGGAAGAAGTCATGGCGCAGGCGCATGACCACGCGCTCGCCGGCGTTGGTGAAGAGGTAGAAGCGCACGGCGGTGGCCACGCCCTGGACCAGGAAGACGGCCAGCATGACGAGCGCGGCCTTGTCGATGAGGCCGCGGTTCTTCGCGTTGAGGGCCTCGTCGATGAGGATGCGGACGCCCTGGGGGTAGACCAGGCTGGCGCCGCTGCTGATGAACAGGAAGACGGTGGCGACCAGCAGCGTGCCCAGCTCAGGGCGGGCGAGCGCCAGCAGGCGGCGCCCGGTGACCCCGGAGGAGAGGTGCGGTGTCGAAGCGGTAACGGAGGGAGGCACCGGCGGAGCCTACCGGACTGTCGGGGGACGTGCAGCCCGGACGGTGTCCGCAGGGCCGGGATGCAGGCGGGTGGCCTGGGTGGTATTCCAAGGCACGTTCCATGCGAGGAGGGGCCATGGAGAAGCGCGTCTTTGGCAACACCGGGGTGGCGGTGCCGGTCATCGGACAGGGCACCTGGCAGATGGAGGAAGACAACGCGGAAGCAGCCGTCCGAGCCCTGCGCGCCGGGCTGGACCTGGGGCTCACGCACCTGGACACCGCGGAGCTCTACGGCCAGGGGCAGGTGGAGGAGGCCCTGGTGGCGAAGGCCATCGAGGCCCGGCGCGAGGAGGTGTACCTCGTCTCCAAGGTGATGCCGTCCAACGCGACGCGGAGGGGCACGGTGGCCGCCTGCGAGCGCAGCCTGAAGCGCCTGGGCACGGACCACCTGGACTGCTACCTGTTGCACTGGCCCGGTTCGCACCCGCTGGAGGGCACGGTGGAGGCCTTCGAGGAGCTGGTCGCGGCGGGGAAGATCCGCTCCTGGGGTGTGAGCAACTTCGGGGTGGAGGACCTGGAGGAGGTGCTGGCGCTCGCGGGCAAGGGGCGCATCGCGTGCAACCAGGTGCTGTACCACCTGGAGGAGCGCGCCATCGAGCACGCGGTCATCCCGTGGTGCGAGGCGCAGGGCGTGGCGGTGGTGGCCTACAGCCCCTTCGGCAACGGGCAGTTCCCGTCACCCACCAGCGCGGGCGGCAAGGTGCTGGCGTCCATCGCGAAGGCGCATGGCGTGACGCCCTTCCAGGTGGCGCTCCAGTTCCTGGTGCGCCGGCCGTCGGTGTTCGCCATCCCCAAGGCGAGCAACGCGGCGCACGTGCGGGACAACGCGAGCGCGGCCTCGCTGAAGCTCACGGAGGACGAGCTCCAGCGCATCGACGCGGCCTTCCCGAAGGGCGACGAGCCGGACGAGCTGCCCGTCATCTGACGGCAGCGCGTTCGCGCATCACGGCCTCCACGCGGGCCACGTCCTCCGGCACGTCCACCGCCACGGTGCGCCAGTTCACGCTGGCGCAGCGGATGCGCAGGCCGTGCTCCAGGGCGCGCAGTTGCTCCAGCTTCTCCGCCTCCTCCAGTGGGGTGGGGCTGAGTTCGGCGAGTTGGAGCAGCGTGTCCCGCCGGTAGCCATAGAGGCCCAGGTGGGCCCAGCGGCGCACGGGTGTGCCGGGCTCGCGGGCGTGCGGCACCGTGGCTCGGCTGAAGTAGAGCGCGTCGCCGTTGAGGGCGAGCACGGCCTTCACCACGTTGGGGTTGTCCACCTCCTCCGGCTCCAGGGGACGCACCAGCGTGGCCATGTTCACGGCTTCGTCCTGGAAGAGCTCCGCGAGCACCTTGAGGGCGGCGGGGTCCACGAGCGGCTCATCCCCCTGCACGTTCACCCACACCTCCACGTCCGGACGGGCGCGGGCGACCTCCGCGATGCGGTCCGTGCCGGTGGGGCAGGTGGGGCTGGTCATCACCGCCTTGCCGCCGAAGGACTCCACGACGTCGCGGATCCGCGTGTCGTCGGTGGCCACCCACACCTCGTCGAAGGCGCTGGCTTCCTGACAGCGGCGCCAGACGTGTTCGATCATCGGACGGCCGGCGATGAGGGCGAGCGGCTTGCCAGGGAAGCGGGTGCTGGCATGGCGGGCGGGGATGACGGCCACGGTGTAGGAGGCGGGCATGGGGCGGCATCTATCAGATTCAGGACGTCCCGCCGCGCTTGGGGAGGGGCTGACTGGCGCCCACCACTGGCCAGAACTGGCGCCATGCCTAGCTTCCGGGGCGACATGAAGAAGGTCATCCACATCGTTGGCGCGCGTCCCAATTTCATGAAGGTGGCACCCATTCACCGGGCCATCTCCGCGCGTACGTCCCTGCGGCAGCTCGTCATCCACACCGGCCAGCACTACGACGCGAAGATGAGTGACGTCTTCTTCGCGGACCTGGGCTTGCCTCCGCCCGAAATCCACCTGGGCATCGGCTCCGGCAGCCACGCCGAGCAGACGGCGAAGATGATGGTGGAGATGGAGAAGGTCTTCCTCCAGGAGAAGCCGGACCTGGTCTCCGTGGTGGGCGACGTGAACAGCACCATCGCCGCGGCGCTCGTCACGTCCAAGCTGGCGATTCCGCTGTCCCACGTGGAAGCGGGCCTGCGCAGCTTCGAGCGGCACCAGCCGGAGGAGATCAACCGCGTCGTCACCGACCGGCTCTCCGACCTGCTGCTCACGCCGTCGCGCGACGCGGACGCGAACCTCTTGAAGGAGGGCATCGACCCGAAGCACATCCACCTGGTGGGCAACGTGATGATCGACTCGCTCCTGTCGTCCAAGGAGAAGGCCGACCAGCTGCCCACGCTGAAGAACCTGGGCCTGACGCCGAAGGGCTACGTGGTGGCGACGCTGCACCGGCCGTCCAACGTGGACAACCCGAAGCTGCTGGCGGGCCTGCTGGGCGTGCTGATGGACGTGGCGAAGGAGCTGCCCGTCGTGTTCCCGGTTCACCCGCGCACGCGGAAGATGATTTCGGAGCAGGGGCTGGCTTCCAAGCTGGAGCAGACGCCGGGGCTCAAGCTGGTGGACCCCATGGGCTACCTGGAGTTCCTGTCCGTCACGTCGCAGGCGAAGCTGGTGATGACGGACTCGGGCGGCCTGCAGGAGGAGACCACCGCGCTGAACGTGCCGTGCCTCACCATGCGCGAGCAGACCGAGCGCCCCATCACCGTGGAGGTGGGCTCCAACGAGGTGGTGGGCACCGACCCCGCGCGCATCCGCGAGGCCGCGAACCGCGTGCTGTCCGGCGACTACAAGAAGGGCCGCGTGCCGGAGCTGTGGGACGGCCGCACGGGCGAGCGCATCGCGGACCTGTACTCGCGCTTCCTGGGCGTGGAGACGAAGCGCGCCTTCGGGTGAGCTGACGCGTTCGTGAAGCAATCAGGCCGCCGGGTGCTCGCGTCTTCGTGCGCGGGGGCCGGGCGGCCTTCGTGTTTCAAAGCGTGGTAGAGCGTCGGGTCCGCCATGCGTGAAGACTCCGAGAGCGCTCCGGCCGTGCCCGACGGCTACGTCGACATCCCGTTCGTCGTGGAGCCGAACTACGCGGGGTGGCGGTTGGACCGGTACCTCTGCGAGAAGATCCGCCGCATGGGCCTGGAGCGCGTGCGGGGCATCATCCTGCGCGGCGTCCTGTGCGACGAGTACCGGCTCAAGCCCTCCACGCCCGTGTACCCGGGGCTCACCTTCCGCATCCGCCGCCCCGCGAGCCAGGAGCCCGTGACGCCCACGGAGCTGCCCGTCGTCTTCTCCGATGACTGGCTGCTGGTGTTGGACAAGCCGGCGGGGCTGCCCATCCACCCCACCGCGCGCTACCACAAGGGCACGCTGGTGACGCTCCTGCGCGAGCGCTTCGGTGAGCGCTTCGCGGAGCCCGCGCACCGGCTGGACCGCGAGACGAGCGGGCTGGTGGTGTGTGGCCGCACCACCGAGTCCTGCCGTGTGCTGGGCGGACTGTTCCTGTCGCGCGATGTGCACAAGGAGTACCTGGCGCTGTGCGAGGGCCAGCCTTCCGAGGACACATTCGTCGTGGATGCGCCCATCGCGGAGGGTACGGACCTGATCCGCATCGCCGTGCGCATCGACCCGGTGGTGGGCAAGCCCAGTCGTACGCGCTTCCAGGTGCTTCAGCGCTTCACTCATGGCGGCGCGCCGTTCACGTTGCTGCGCTGCTTTCCGGAGACGGGACGGCAGCATCAGATTCGCATCCACCTGCGCGAGGCGGGCTTTCCGCTGGTGGGCGACAAGATGTACGGGCCGGACCCGGGCTACTTCGACCGGTTCAGCAAGCACTCGCTGGAGCCGGAGGCGTGGGACCGGCTGCGGTTGCCGCGCCATGCGCTTCACGCGGAGCGCATCACGTTCCCGCACCCGGGCACCGGGGAGTCCGTCACCTTCGCGTCGCCGCTTCCCGATGACTTGAAGGACTTCATCGCCGGGAGTTGATCGGCCCGGCCAGTTCACGCAGGAACGACGCGACCACCTCCGCCAGGCGCTCGGGTTGGTCATACGGGAGGCCGTGGCCGGCGTCCTGTATCTGTTCGATTCGCAGGCGTGGGTTGAGGCTCCGCAGCTCCGTTGCCATCTCGAGCGTGACGACGGGGCTGCTGTCCCCGATGACGAGGAGAATGGGGACGTCAATCGCGCTCACCACTTCGCGATACTCGGGGTTGGGCGGCGTGAGGACGTCGAAGGCTTCCGTGCGGGTCTTCAGTCTCGCCTCGGCGAGATGCTCGATGAGCTCGGGCGAACGATGCGGCTGCCGGGCTCGGGCCTGGGCAACGAGCTCAGGTTTGCTGAAGCCGAGGGTCCGGCGGTGTTGTTCGGCGACGTCGCTGGCGTGCACCTCGCGTTGGCGCTCGGGGCTCAAGAACGTCGGGTCGACCAGGATGACGCCGCGGAGGCCCGCCGTCCCTCGACTTGCGACCACCGCGGCGGTCATCCCACCCATCGAGTGGCCCAGCAGCACCGGACGCGAGAGCTCCAGGCCTTGGATGAGTCCCACGACGTCGCTTGCGTGTTCGTCGTACTGGTAGCCGTGGCGCGGCGCGCTCGAACCGCCGTGCCCTCGGGCGTCGGGCATGACGACATCGAATTCACCTTCGAGCCCGCGCGCCACGGGAGTCCAGCAGGCGCCGCTCCCGATCAATCCATGGAGCAGGACGACGGGAGGTTTGGCGCCTCCCGTCCGGAGATAGTGGAGGTCGATGCCGTTCGCTTCACAGACTCCACTCTTCCAGGTCGTCATGGGACTCCGTGAACCTCCATCAGCCTGCCTTGCGGAGGTTCTTCGCTCCGGGCACCACGCGCAACAGTTGCTCGGGCATCCGGTCCACGACCTGCTCCGTGAAGCGGGCGAAGATGCGGAAGAGCACCGGCAACAGCACCAGCGTCAGTGCGCAGGCGGAGATGGTTCCGGACACGATGACGATGGCCAGGGGCTTCTGCATCTCCGAGCCGATGCCGTTGCTCAAGCACGCCGGCACGAGGCCCAGCGCCGCCAGCGCTGCCGTCATCAGCACAGGGCGCAGGCGTTCGCGGCTTCCGTGGAGGATGGCGTCGTCCAGCGACTCTCCCGCCTCCCTCCGCTCCGCGATGGCGCTCATCACCAACACTCCGTTGAGCGCCGCCTGTCCGATGAGCGCGATGAAGCCCACCGCCGCCGCCACGCTCAGTGGCATGCCCGCCCAGTACAGGCCGAACACGCCTCCCATCAGCGCGAAGGGCACGTTGAGCAGCGTCACCACCGCGCGGCCGAAGGAGTTGAACGCCTTGAAGAGCAGCAGCAGCGTGAGCACCAGCGCCACCGGCAGCACGGTGAGGAGCCGGTCCATCGCGCGCTCCTTGCTCTCGAACTCTCCGCCCCATTCGACGCTCATTCCCGCGGGAGGCGGGGCTTCCTTCTGGAGCAGCGCCTGCGCGTCCTTCACGAAGGAGCCCAGGTCCCGGCCTCGCACGTTCATGCGCACGCCGATGTAACGCCGACCGTTCTCGCGGTTGATGGAGGCCCGGCCGAAACCCGTCTTCACCTTGGCCAGCTCGTTCAGCGGCACCAGCACGCCTCCCTCCACGGGCACCCGCAGGTGGGAGATCTTCTCCACGTCGTCCCGGCTGGACATGGGCAGGCGCATCACCACGTCGAAGCGGCGCTCGCCCTCCCAGAACTCGCTGAGCGGCCGGCCGCCCACCGCCGTCTGGAAGACGTGCTGGAAGTCTCCCAGCGACATGCCATGGCGGGCCAGCGCTACGCGGTCCGGGGTCACCTGGATGCTGGGCACCTCACCGCTCTTCACGATGCCCAGGTCCGCGACGCCGTCCACCTTCGACAGCGTGCGCTTCACCTTCTGCGAATACTCCTGGAGCACCTGGAGGTCGTCACCGAAGAGCTTCACCGCGAGCTGGCCCTGCTGGCCGCTGATGCTCTCGTTCACGTTGTCGCCAATGGGCTGGCTGAAGCTCACCTCCATGCCCGGGACCTCCGACACGGAGCGCTGGAGGACCTCCAGCACGTCGTCCAGTTTGGGCGTGCTCTTGGGCCACTCGGCGGGTGGCTTGAGCTTCACGAAGAACTCCAGGTTGTTGGTGAGCTTCGCGTCGGTGCCGTCCTCCGGGCGGCCCAACTGGCTGAGCACTCCGTCCACCTGCGGCGCCGCGCGCAGCAGGCCTTCGATTCGCGGCACCAGCTTGCGGCCCTCCGACAGGGAGATGTTCGAGGGCATGGTGAAGGTCAGGTAGAGGCTGCCTTCGTTGAGCGCTGGGAGGAACTCGCTGCCCATGCGCGGGACGAGCGCTCCCGCGAAGAGCAGGCCCGCCGTGCACACCGCGACCACGGTGCCCGGGTGTTTGAGGCTCCAGGTCAGCACGGGGCCGTAGGCCTTGTCCGCGGCTCGCAGCACCGGTGATTCCCTGTGCTTCACCGGCTTGCGGTAGACGAACGACGCCAGCACCGGGATGAGCGTGACGGAGAAGACGAGCGCGCCCAACAGCGCAGCCACCACCGTGTTCGCCATGGGCGCGAAGATGCGGCCCTCCACCCGCTGCAACATGAAGATGGGCAGGTACGCCGCGATGATGATGAGCAGCGAGAACACCGTGGGGCGCACCACCGCCTTCGTCGCGCGCTGGATGCGTTCGAGCGGGGTTTCCCCCTCGTACTGGTGGCCGGACATGCGCGCCAGGATGCTCTCGATGATGACCACGCCTCCGTCCACGATGACGCCGAAGTCCACCGCGCCCATGGACAGCAGGTTCGCCGACATGCCTCGCATCTTCAGGTAGATGAACGACGCCAGCAGCGAGAGGGGAATCAGGACGCCCACGACGATGGCGGCCCGCAGGTCCAACAGGAAGATGAAGAGGACCAGCGTGACGAGCAGCGCGCCCTCCAGCAGGTTGTGGCCCACCGTGCGCAACGTCGTGTTCACCAGGTCCGTGCGGTCGTAGAACGGATCAATGTGAGCGTCGTCCGTCTGGAGGCGGCCGTTCACCGCGGTCACCGCGTCGCGCACGCGGGAGAGCACCACGGAGGGGTTCTCTCCCCGGCGCATCAGCACGATGCCCTGCACCACGTCACCGTCGCCGTCGCGGCTGACCACGCCCTGGCGAGGGGACCAGCCCTCGTTCACGTCCGCCACGTCCTTGAGGAACACGGGCGTGCCTTCGTGCGTGGCCACCCGCACGTCGCGGATGTCGTCCAGCGAGCGGAAGAGGCCCTCGCTGCGGATGACGAACTGTTCGGAGCCTCGCTCCAGCACGCCGCCGCTCGCGTTCTCCGAGCCGTCCTTCAGCGCGTCCTCCACGTCATCCAACGTGAGGCCGAACGCCGCGAGCTTCACGGGATCCGGCTGGATGTGGATCTCCTTGAGGAGGCCTCCGTAGCTGACGACGTCCGCGACGCCATCCACTCGCAAGAGGCCCGGCCGCACCACCCAGTCCTGGAGGGTGCGCAGCTTCATCGGGTCGCCCTTCGCGCCCTTGAGCGTGTAGCGGTAGATCTCTCCGATGGGCGTGGCCAGCGGGCCCAGGGAGGGCGTGAGTCCCTCCGGCAGCTCCGCGTCGCGCAGGCGCTCCAGCACCTGGGCTCGGGCGAAGAGCACGTCGGTGTTGTCGTTGAAGCTCAGCGTCACGAACGACAGGCCGAACATGGAGAGGTTGCGCAGGCGCGTCAGGCCCGGGATGCCGTTGAGGGCGCGCTCCAGCGGGAGGCCAATCTGGCGCTCCACCTCTTCGGACGGCTGGCCCGGGTAGAGCGTGATGACGTTGACCTGGGTGTCCGTGGGATCCGGGAAGGCTTCCACGGTGAGGTCGGTGAAGCAGAACCAGCCCCAGATGGCGGTGAGCAGCGTGAGGAACACCACCGCCGCGCGGTTCTTCAGACTGAAGTCGACGAGCTTTTCGAACATGGGCGTCTTTCGTTCCGTCGTGGGGACTTCAGTCCGCCAGTTCGATCTGGTTCTCCAGCAGCAGCGCGCCCCGGGCGACGAACCGGTCTCCGGAGGCGAGGCCTCCGCGCAGCTCCACCTCTCCGTCGCGGCGGCGGCCCGGCGTCACGGCGACCCGCTCCAGGCGGTTCGAGTCACGGGCGACGAAGACCACCGAGCGCGCTCCGTCCGTCACCACCGCGCTGTCAGGGACCCGCACGCGCTTGACGCCTTCGGGCGGCGTGGGCGTCACCTCCACGAAGGCGTTGGGGCGGAAGCGGCGGTCGTTGTTGGGGACTCGCACGCGCACCTCCACGGTGCGGCGCAGCGGATCCACCACCTCGGCGACGCGGTCCACCTTGCCGGCACGGACGATGCCGTCTCGCGTGGTGACCGTGACGTCCTGGCCGGGGGACATGTCCATCGCGTCCGCCTCCTGGAGGTCCGCGACGACCATGACTTGATCCAGGTCCGACAGGCGCACGAGCGGCTTGTCGCGGTCCGGCGTCACCTCCTGGCTGGCGGCCATGTCCAGGTCCACCACCGTGCCGGAGCGCGGCGCCGTCACCCAGAAGAGGTTCTCGCCTCGCGAGGACACGCGGAGGCTGCCTTGCTTCGCCTTCGCGGCCTCCAGGGAGAGTTCGGCCTGACGCAGCTCCGTCTGCGCGGCGAGGAGCTCCTTCTCCGGGGCGGCTCGCAGGGCCACCAGCTCCTTGAGGCGGTCCGCGTTGCGGCGCTTCTCCGCGAGCTCGGCTTCCGCGCCGCGCTGTTCGCGTACGAGCTCCGCGAAGGCTCCAGAGCGCACGCTGAAGAGGTCGTCACCCTGCTTCACGCGGTCTCCGGGACGCACGCGGACTTCCTCCACTCGGCCCGCGAGCGGCGCTCCCACGGAGGCGGTGCGTGCCTCGTCGAACTGCACTCGTGCGGGTGAGGGGAGTGGGGTGAGGGCGCTGCCCTCGGTGGCTACGGCCAGCTGCACGTAGTGCCACTGCGGTGCGCCGTCCGGCAGGTGCACCGTTTCGCCCTTCACGGTGGGGCCGCTGATGGCGGTCTCGCTCTCCGCGATGGAGTCGGTGGGGGCCAGCACGTAGAGCAGCACACCGGTGCCCAGCAGGCCCGCTCCCGCGAAGGCCATCCAGACCGTGGTTCGGCGGGATGGAGTGGTGCTGGACGTCGGAGCAGCGGCGGTGTCGGGGGTGTTCATGCGGGGGCTTTCTGGAAAGCGGGAGGGATCGCGTGGGGCTCACGCGGAATGGGACGGCTCGTCAGGGCGGGCAGGGCGGTGTTCGTGCTTCGAGGAGCGGAGGCAGGAGCGGGGGAATGCGCCTGCCGTCATCAGGAGCGGGGGTTGGTCATCGCGTCCGGTGCGCGCGGACCGGCGGCGCTGGTCCGGGCGATGGCGATGGTGAGTCGGTAGGCGGTCTGATCCAGGTCGGCCGCGTGCAGCACCAGCTCGCCGTAGGTCCGGCGCGCGAGGAGCAGGTCCTGCAGCGCCGCGCCTCCTGCCTTCACCGCCGCGTCCAGGCGCTGCACCACGCCTTCGGCCAGCGGCAGCGTTTGCGTGTGGAGCTTCTGCCTGCGCTCCTGCACCGCTCGCAGTTGCTGGTTCAGGACGTCCGTCTCCCGCGAGGCCTGGGCCGTGAGCAGCTCTCGCGCGGTCCTCGCGGACTGGGCGCTCGCGCTGGCGGCGTGCGCGTCCGCCTGTCCGTGGTCGAAGAGGGGGAGCGGAATCGACAGGCCCACGAAGAGGGAGTTCTTCTGGTTGCCGGAGATCATGAACTGGTCTCGCGTGTAGCCAGCTCGCACCGTCGGATCCGGAATCCAGCGGCGCTGCGCCAACGTCAGCGAGGACCGTGCGGAGTCCTCCTGCGCGCTCAGGGCTCGCAGGTCCGGTCTTGCTTCGATGGCGGCGGGGGCGGGCGCCTTGTCGAGCCTCGCCTGGAGGAAGGACATCGCCCGCTCGTGGTTTCCGAACGGCTCACACGGAATGCCCGCGAGCTGCGCGCAGGCGAGCAGCGCGTCCGTGAGCTTCACCCGCTCCTCTCCCAGCGACGTCTCCAACGACTGCGCCTCCAACGTGGAGCGGTCCACGTCCAGACCCGCGGCGTCGCCGTGCTGCTGCCTGGCGCGTTGCAGGTCCGTGAGCTTCAGCGCGTCGTCGGTGAGCTTCGTCAGCTCCGCGATGCGCACCTCCAGGGTGGCCACGTCCGCTGCTCGCTCCAGGACGTCGTACGTGCGAGCCCTCAGCGCGGCGTGCACGTCCAACGTGGTGGCGGACAGCGCCGCCTTCGCCGCGTCCTGACGCGGGCCCCGCTTGCCCAGCTCCACCAGCTCCGACAGGCCCACGACGTAGTTGGGCACGTCGTCCAGGCGGCGCAGGCCCGGCGGGTTCGTGGCGCCGATGGGGATGGTGTTCATCGACACGTCCAGCTCCGGATTGGGCAGCAGGTGCGTGCGCTGGTGATCCGCTCGCGACGCCGCGAGGCGGGCGCGGTCGTCCGCGAAGTCGGCGGAGTGCTCCCAGAGGAGCTCCGCCAGACCGTCGTCGTCCGGCAGGGTGGAGAGCAGCAGCGTGGAGGAGGACGTGGGGCGCTGCTCGGCACCGGCGGTGAGACCGAGCAGGGTGCCCAGGGCGATGAGTGCGGGGAGGGAACGGCGCAAGCGGCAGGCTCCGGTGAGAATCCGGAGGAGCCCCATCGCAAGCCGTGTGCCCGGCCTGGCCCCAGCAAATCCGCGCGGATGCAACGCCGCGCGACTTCAAAATCCTTTCAGCGCCCGCGACTTCAAAATCCTTTCATCGCGGGCACTGCAAATCGCTTCAGGTGTCACCCAGACGCTTGAGGAAGGTCGGATAGGACAGCCCGAGCGCCTTCGCCGCCTCCATGCGCCGGCCGCCCAGCCGCTCCAGCACCCAGCGCACGTACGCCTGCTCCAGGTCCTCCATGGGCACGGGCTCCGTCACGCTGAAGGCTCCCGGCGCCACCGCGGCGGGTGCCTCCACCTTCACCGCGGCGCTCACGGAGGGCGTGCCGCCAAGCACCTCCAGCTCCAGCTCCGGTCCGGACTCCAGCACCAGCGCCCGCTCCAGGATGTTGCGCAGCTCGCGCACGTTGCCCGGGAACGCATACGCCGCGAGCCTCGCGCGGGCCTTCACGCCCAGGCTCACGTCGCGCCGGCCCAGCTCGCGGCCCAGGTCCGCGAGCATCCCTTCCGCCAGCGGGAGGATGTCCTCGCGCCGCTTTCGCAGCGGCGGGATATCGATGCGGAACACGCCCAGGCGGAACCAGAGGTCCTCTCGGAAGTTGCCGCCCGACATCTGCTTGGGCAGGTCCCGGTTGGTGGCGGCCACGATGCGCGCGGTGCTCGTCTGCTCCGTCGTACCACCCAGCCGGCGGAACCTCCCCGAGTCCAGGAACGTGAGCAGCTTCGCCTGGAGCGGCAGCGGCAGTTCGCCCACTTCATCCAGGAAGAGCACGCCGCCGTGGGCCACCTCCACCAGGCCGCGCCTCGCGGTGCGCGCGTCCGTGAAGGCGCCCTTCTCGTGGCCGAACAGCTCGCTCTCCACCGTCTGCTCGGGCAGTGCCGCGCAGTTGATGTGCACAAAGGGCGCGCCCCCGTCCTTCGACGCGAGCGCATGCAGGTGCCTCGCGAGCTGCTCCTTGCCCACGCCCGTCTCGCCCAGCAGCAGCACCGGGCTTCGCGGCGACGCGGCGATGCGCTCCAGCATCGCGAACACCCGCTGCATGGCGGCGGACGTGGGGGGCACCAGCCGGCGGCGGCCGGACAGCTCCGCCTCCGCCGTCTCCAACCGGTCCCTCAAACGGCTCGCGTCCACGGCCCGGCGCGCTCGCAGCACCAGGTCGGCCAGCTCCACGGGCTTGGCCAGGTAGTCCGCCGCGCCCGCTCGCACCGCGTCCACCGCGCTGGCGATGTCTCCGTGCGCCGTCACCATCACCACCGCCACGCCGGGCGCGTGCGCCTTCAGCTCAGGCAGGAACGTGAGCCCGTCTCCATCCGGCAGGCGGCGATCCAACACCAACAGCACGGGCGTGGTCTTCGCCAACGACGCGCGGGCCTCGTGCAGCGAGTGCGCCACCGTGAGGCTGAAGCCCTCGCGCTGAAGCGCCACCGCCGCGATGGAGGAGAAGGCTCGGTCGTCATCCACCAAGAGGACGGGGAGGCTCATGGCCGGGGCACTCGGGGAAGGTGGAGGAGGAAGCGGCTGCCGTCGGGAAGGCGCTCGAAGGTGAGCTGTCCGCCCTGATGCTCCAGCGCCTGTCGCGTCATGGCCAGCCCCAGGCCGATGCCCTTGGGCTTGGAGGTGTGGAAGGGCTCGAAGAGGTGCTCCTGCACGCCCGGCGGTGGCCCGCCCCCGTTGTCCTCCACCGTCACCACCGCCGCGTCCGCGTCCAGGTGGGCGCGCACGCGCACCTGGGGCTCTGTCACCTTGCCCAGGTCCTTGGCCGCCACCGTGGCCTCCATCGCGTTGCGCACCAGGTTGTCCAGCGCGGTGGTGAGCAGCAACGGGTCGCACGACAGGGGCGCCGCGTCCGGGGGCACGTCCACGTCCACTCGCACTTCCCCCGCCTCCGGCAGCGAGCGCAGGCCCTCCACCACGTCACGCACCAACTGGGACAGGTTCACGTCCACGCGGCGCACGACGGGCGGCTTGCCGAAGTTGAGCAGCGACGTGGCCAGGTGCGCCAGCCGGTCAATCTGCCCGTGCAGCGTGCGCACCACGAGCCCGCCCTCACCTTCCGTAGAGACGAGGCCGGTGGCGGCCTTGAGGCCGTTGAGGGAGTTCTTCACCTCGTGCGCGATGAGGCTGGCGGCGCTGCCCAGCGCGGCCATCTTCTCCTGCTGCGCGGAGCGTGTCTCCACCTCGCGGAACAGGCCGTAGACGCGGCGCCAGTGGACGGTGAAGAGCACCAGCGTGCCTACCTGGAGCAGCGCCAGCACCAGCAGCTGCACGAGGAAGCGGTCGCGCAGGCCGGACAGGAGCGCGGTCTCGTCCGCGGCGAGCACCAGGTGCAGCCCCGTGCCGGGCACGGGCGTGGCGGTGAGGAAGGTCTCCGGCATCGCGTCTAGCGACGGGGGCCGGACGCCCTCGCGGATGAAGTCGCGCAGCTCTCCGGACGCGCGTGACACGTTGGCCCACGAGGGCGGCGCGCTCGGCAGGAAGAGGTCTCCCGAGGCGTTGAGGACGAGCAGCTCCAGGTCGTTGCTCAGGGGCCGCCCGCCCGGCAGCGCCGTCCCCGTGTCCAGCAGGCCCGCGAGCACCGCGGTCGTCTGTCCCGCGCGCACCACCGGCACCGCGACGACGAAGAGGGACGCGCCCGGCGCGATGGCGTCCACCACCGACGTCTGGCGCGCGAGCACCTGCTGGAACCAGGGACGCGTGGCGAAGCCGTCCTGGGCTTGCGCCTCGTCGAGCGGCGGGTCGCTCCAGCGCAGCTTGCCCTGCGCGTCCAGCACCATCACGCCCGCGTGGAAGAGGCCGGCGCGGGGCGTGGTGAGGTCCTGGAGGTCTTCCGTGGGCAGCTCGCGCTTCACGTCCGGGCCCACGCCCTCGGACACGCGCAGGAGCTCCGTCTGGAGCAGCTTCAGGTGCAGGCCCAGCGCCTCCGCGTAGACGCGGGCCTCGCGCGTCATGCGGGACTGGAACTCCGCACGGGCCACGGCCACGTCACCGCGGTAGGAGAGCAGCGGTCCCGCGACGGCGACCGCGCCCAACAACACCAGGCCCGCGACGACGGAGCGGACGAACTGCCGCTCCGCCTGGGCGAGCCCGGGCCGGCCCGAAGGCGCGGCTGACATCTCAGGCGCTGAGCTTGGTGGCACCCGCGCTCTGGGACAGCTTGTCGGTGAGGTACTGCCCGGAGAAGCACGCGGTGCAGTAGGTGCTCCGCTTCGGGTCGTCCACCGCGGTGCCCAGGCCCTCCAGCGATAGGTAGCCCAGGGAGTCCGCCGTCACGTACTTCGCGATTTCCTCCGTGGTGTGGCTGGCCGCGATGAGCTCCGTGCGGCTGGGCGTGTCGATGCCGTAGTAGCAGGGCCACTGCGTGGGCGGCGACGAGATGCGCAGGTGCACCTCCACTGCGCCCGCGGCCTTGAGCATCTTCACGATCTTGCGGCTGGTGGTGCCGCGCACGATGGAGTCGTCCACCACCACCACGCGCTTGCCCTTGAGCACCTGGCGCACGGCGGACAGCTTCAGCTTCACGCCGAAGTGGCGGATGGACTGCTGCGGCTCGATGAAGGTGCGGCCCACGTAGTGGCTGCGGATGAGGCCCACGTCGTAGGGGATGCCGCTCGCCTGCGAGAAGCCGATGGCCGCGGGCACGCCGGAGTCCGGCACCGCGATGACCAGGTCCGCCTCCGCGGGCTGCTCGCGCGCCAGCTGCACGCCCAGGCGCTTGCGGACTTCATAGACGCTGCTGCCGAAGAGCACCGAGTCCGGCTTGGCGAAGTAGACGTGCTCGAAGATGCAGCGGCCCAGCCGGGGCGCGGGCTTGAACGGCATGCTGGAGCGCAGCACGCCGTTCTCGATGACGACCAGCTCGCCCGGCTCCAGCTCGCGGACGATCTCCGCTTCGATGAGATCCAACGCCGTCGTCTCGCTGGCGAGCACGTAGGCGCCTTCCTTCATCTTGCCCAGCACCAGCGGCCGGAAGCCGTAGGGGTCGCGCACCGCGATGAGCTTGTCCTCGGTGAGGAGCAGGATGCTGTACGCGCCCTCCACCCGGCGCAGCGCCTCCACGAGGCGGGCCTCGAAGGTGGGCTGCTTGGAGCGGGCGAGGAGGTGCATCACCACCTCCGTGTCCGCGTCCGACTGGAAGAGCGCGCCCTCCGACTCCAGCTCCGCCTTGAGCTCCACCGCGTTCACGAGGTTGCCGTTGTGCGCGATGGAGAACTGGCCGCCCGCGTAGTTCACGAACAGGGGCTGGGCGTTCTTGATGCCACTGCCACCCGCCGTGCTGTAGCGCACGTGGCCGATGGCCGCCTTGCCGGGGAGCCCTTCAATCACCGGCGCGGTGAAGATGTCGGCGACCAGGCCCATCTGCCGGTGCGCGCGCAGGACGTGCCCGTCGGACGCGACGATTCCGGCGGACTCCTGTCCGCGGTGCTGCAGGGCGTGCAACCCCAGGTACGTCAGGTTGGACGCCTCTCCGTGACCCACGATTCCGAAGATGCCGCACATGGCGCGCTGCCTTACCCCTTTCGACCGCGAAGCGGAACAGGAACGCACGCCTTGAAGGTGGGTATTCCACCATCAGCCGACGTCGGCCCTTGTAGGCCAGGCAAGGCACCGTTGCCCGAAAGGTAGGAGCCGCCTGGAAGCGCCGAGGGGTTACGCTGCCTCCGGCATGTCCTCTTCCCGGCGCTCCTTCCTCCGCCCCTTGCTGCCCTTCGCCTTGCTAACGGCCGGGGCCGCCTACGCGCTCGCCTCCTGGAACTGGTGTGGGAGGTGGGAGGAGCGCACGCCCGAGGTGCTGTCACAGGTGCGTGGCGAAGGTCCTCTGCGCGCGGGCGCGGCGAAGGTGGCCCTCTCCCCGCCCTATCCGGTGGTGGTGGCGGGCTACGTCCCACCCCGGCCCGAGGCGAGCCAGGCCGAGCTCCCCCTCCATGCGAGGGCCCTGGTGCTGGAGGCCGGTGGCGCGCGCGTGGGCGTGGTGTCGCTGGAGCTGCTCCTGGTGACGCCGGAAATCACGGCGCGGGTGCGCGAGCGCGCGGCGAAGGCCGGGGTGAAGGAGGTGTTGGTGGTGGCCACGCACACGCACTCCTCGTTTGGAGGCTACGACGCGCGGTGGGCGGCCCAGCTCTCCGGCACGGGGCGCTACCGGGAGGCGTCCGCGAACGCGGTGGTGGAAGGCGCGAGCGAGGCGCTGGAGAAGGCCGCGGCTTCCATGAAGGACGTGACATTGGAGGTGGGCGGCGCGGCGGACGCGGAGCTCGTCTATTCCCGCTCCGGTGGGGATGTCCCGGACGGCCAGCTCACGCGAGCCGTGTTGCGCGGAGCGGAGGGGCCCGTGGCGGAGGTGCTGGTGTTCGCCGGGCACGCCACGCTCTTGGGCCGGCAGCGGACACTGTTGGATCCAGACTTCCCGGGCCGGCTGAGCGCGCTGCGCGAGGAGGCGGGCAGTGGCGTCACGCTGTTCGTGCAGGGCAGCGAGGGCAATGCGACCGTGGCCTTCAACGAGGGCCAGGGCCCCGAGCGCGCCCTGGGCTTCGCTCGCAAGCTGTCGGCGCTGGCGGACGGCGCTGCCCCGGCGTCCGTGACGGAGCCGGTGCGGCTGGCGTTCGCGCGAGTCCAGACGGCGCTGCCCCGGCCGGACTCTTCGCGGCTGGTGCCCGCCTTCACCCGCGCGGCGGGGGACAACTTCCTGTGCGCTTCGTCACCGCGCGAGGCGGAGGTGGATGCGCTGGCGCTGGGGCCCCTGGAGCTGCTGTCCATCCCGGGAGAGCCCACCGTGGGCGCGGGCCGCGCGCTGGCGGACCTCACCGGGGCGACGCACGTGCTGGGGCTCGCCAACGGCTACGTGGGCTACCTGGACACGCCTGAGAAGGTGCGCGAAGGGCAGGGCGAATCCCGGCGCCAGTACTTTGGTCCCACCTTGATGGAGCGCCTGGGCACCGCCGCGCGCGTGGCCTCTGGGGCGGTCGGCTTCTCTCCCATCAAGTAGGGGCTCGTCCGCCCGCCTGCCCTGCGGACCTCCTGGCATCTGGCTGCTCCGGGCCCGCACCGTCGCTGACGGAGGGCCCGCTGCCTACCTTGGTCCTCGAAAGCGTCTTCACGCGACAGGGGGAACAGGATGAGGTGGGAAGGCGGACGTCGCAGCTCGAACATCGAGGACCGGCGGGGTGGTGGCTTCGGACGCCCGCTCGCGGTGGGCGGTGGCGCCGCGTCACTGGTGGTGGCCCTGTTGGTGATGCTGCTGGGCGGCGACCCGTCCGACGTGCAGATTGGCACGCGCACCTCCCCGTATTCGCAACCGGGCACGGGCGGCTCCGGGAACGTGGATCCGCAGCAGGAGAAGCTGAAGGACTTCGCCTCCGTCGTGCTCGCGGACACCGAGGACACCTGGCCCGGCCTGCTGGAGCCCCAGGGCGTGCGCTACGTGCAGCCGCGGCTGGTGCTCTTCTCGGACGCGGTGCAGTCCGCGTGCGGCATGCAGGAGAGCGCGGTGGGGCCCTTCTATTGTCCGGGCGACCAGAAGGTGTACCTGGACCTGAGCTTCTTCGACGAGCTGGAGAGCCGCTTCGGCGCGCCGGGTGACTTCGGCCGCGCGTACGTCATCGCGCACGAGGTGGGGCACCACGTGCAGAACCTGCTGGGCGTCTCCCGCAAGGTGCAGTCCCTGCGCAACCGCACGAGCGAGGAGCAGGCCAACCAGCTCTCCGTGCTGACGGAACTCCAGGCGGACTGCTTCGCCGGCATCTGGGCCCACCACGCGCAGAAGGAGCGGAACATCTTGGAGCAGGGGGACGTGGAGGAGGGCCTGGGCGCCGCCAGCGCCGTGGGCGACGACACCCTCCAGAAGCGCGCCCGGGGCTACGTCGTCCCCGAGTCCTTCACCCATGGCTCCGCCGCGCAGCGCATGACCTGGTTCAAGCGCGGCCTGGAGCAGGGGACGCTGGAGGCGTGCGACACCTTCAACGCCCGGCGGTAGGTGGCGCGAAGGGCTCAGCGCACCCGCGTGGCGCCCGGCCCATGCATCGGCGGGCGCTGCTGCTGCGTGCCGATGAGCGGCTGCTGGAGCTGGTACGTCCCATTCAGCGGCTGCTGGAGCTGGTACGTCCCGTTGAGCGGTTGCTGGAGTTGATACGTGCCGATGAGCGGTTGCTGGAGTTGGTACGTGCCAACGAGCGGCTGCTGCAGTTGGTACGAGCCGGCCATCGGCTGCTCGAGTTGATACGAGCCGGCGAGGGGCTGCTGGAACCCGCTCTCCGCGGGCGGCTGATACCAGTAATTGTTCCAGAAGGTGCCGTCGCCGGAATCGCTTGTCAGTGATTGCCGGTCATCCAGGTTCTGCGAGTCATTGCCTCCCGGGGCAGTCATCGCTTCGTCCTGCTGCGCCAGGGCCGGACCTGACGCGAGCGCCACCACCAGGGTCACCAGGGTTCCAGTGCGCATGGGCGTCCTCGTTCTTTCCGTCGCGGGAGAGGGGAACCGCGCCGCGACCTCCTTCTCAAGATGACCGCGCGGGTCGGCTGCGGGGAGCGCGGTGTCCTCGCCCACGGGCCTGACCGCGCGCCTGTCATGGGGCCGTGCGTCATTCGCATTCCGGACACATTGCGGACGATAGGCTTACCGCGTGCGCGTGCTTTTTTGAGCGTGACTGAAGGGGCGCCGCGTCAAAACACAAACGTGAAACTTGTGCTTGTCGCCAGTGTGTCTTTGCTCCGAGCATGCCGCCTTCCCGCTGCTTCGCGGGCCGCGGGCGCTTCCCCGTGGCCCATGCGGAGCGGCCTCGCGGAGGAACGACATGCCCCGTTTGCAGTGGACCCGCGCTACGCGCGCGACCGTTCTGGCCCTGGTGGGGGCCCTCTCGTTGACCGCCTGCTCGGATGACGACGACAAGACGCCGGATTCGGGCGTGAAAGTGGACGCGGGTACGAACACGGACGCGGGCACGAACACGGACGCCGGCAGCGACGCGGGAAGCGTGGACACGGGCATCCCCTGGGACGGCGGCAGCGCGGGGACCTTCTCCTGCGAGGGCAAGGCCCAGGCGACGCTGAACTTCGCACCGGGCCAGGAGGAGGCGCTCCAGGACCAGGTGAACACCATGGCCGAGTGCACCACCATCAATCTGGCGGCGGGCACGTACACCTTCGACAACGCCATCACCATCCGCCAGAACGGCATCACGCTGGTGGGTGCGGGCAAGGGCACGAAGGGCGAGGGCACCGGCGGGGCGAGCAGCACGGTGCTGGTGTTCACCAACGCCGCGGCGAACTCCAACGGCCTGGACGTGGTGGGCAATCTCTTCACGGTGAGCGACCTGGCGGTGTGGAACGCGAAGAAGGACGCCATCCGCGTGGAGTCCTCCATCGACGTCATCATGCGCCGCGTGCGCACGGAGTGGGCGGAGGCCGACAAGGAGAGCAACGGCAAGTACGGCCTGTACCCGGTGAAGTCCAAGTACGTCCTCATCGATGAATGCGAGGCGTACAACGCCGCGGACGCGGGCATCTACGTGGGCCAGACGGAATACGCCGTCGTGCGCAACAGCGTGGCGAAGCAGAACGTGGCGGGCATCGAGATCGAGAACACGAAGTACGCCTACGTGCTGGGCAACACGGCCCAGGACAACACCACGGGCCTGGTGGTGTTCGACCTGCCGGGCAACCCCATCATGGGGACGGACATCCGGGTGAAGAACAACATCATCACCGGCAACAACCGGCACAACTTCGCCTCCGTCGCGGCCAGCAGCAGCACGGTGTCGCAGGTGCCGGCGGGCACGGGCACGTTCATGCTGGCGTCGCGCCGCGTGGAGCTGACGGGCAACACCTGGGGCAACAACAACACGGTGGACGTGGCGGTGCTGAGCGGCCTCACCATCGAGGACGACGTCGCGCTGTGGGAAGCGGGCGGCTTCAACTTCGCGAGCTCGGACGTCTACATCCACGGCAACACCTTCCAGGGTGGCAGCGGCGACAACGTGGACAACGGCAACCTGAGCCCGCAGCTGCGGCCCCTGGGCGCGGCCCTGGCGGCGCTCTACACCTACGGCGAGACGCAGGGCGCGAAGGGCGTGGAGCACCTGGTGTGGGACGGCGTGGACCCCTACGGCCATGCCCGCACGGAGCTGAACCCCATCAACATCTGCTTCGCCGACAACACGCTGCCCTCGGGCACCGTCAACGCCATCGCGGACCTGGACCTGGTGGCGGCGGGTGCGGCCGCGGCCACGGGCAACTTCGCGGGCGGGTGGGCCCTCACGCGGCACTACCCGGCCACGAAGGCGGAGTTCAACTGCTCGGGCTTCAGCCCCGCGCTGACGATTGGCGACTTCATCAAGCCGTAACCGAGGTCAGGGAGCGTGACACCCATGTGGACGTCGTTCGTGAGCCCTCGTCTCTCCGTGGTGCTGCTGGCGTTGACGCTGGCGGCCTGCGGTTCCTCCGACCCGGAAGGCCCCGGGCCCACACCCGACTCGGGGACCGTGGATGCCGGAACGGGGGACGCGGGGGTTCCGGACGCGGGTGAACCTGACGCGGGGATGGATGCCGGAACGCTCGATGCGGGCGTTCCGGACGCGGGGCCCGTGGACGCGGGGCCGCCGCTGGCCATCCCCAGCGTGCTGTCGGGCTTCGGGCTGTTCACCGGAAGCCCGGCGGACGGGGGGCTCATCCCGGTGGAGGGCAACGTGCCCTACACCCTGTCCACCCCGCTGTTCTCCGACTACGCGGTCAAGTCACGCACCCTCTACATCCCCCCCGGCAAGACGGCGCACTACGCGCCTGTGGACGCGCTGGACCTGCCGGTGGGGACGCTCATCACGAAGACGTTCGCCTTCCCGGCGGACTTGCGGAAACCGGACCAGGACGTGCGGGTCATCGAGACGCGCGTCCTGGTGCGCCAGCCCTCCGGCTGGGAGGCGTGGCCGTACGTCTGGAACGCGGAGCAGACGGAGGCCACGATGGTCCCCGGCGGCCGCGTGCGCGACGTGACGTTCATCGACCTGGAGGGGGAGACCCGGTCGTTCCGGTACTCGGTGCCACAGAAGAACCAGTGCCAGCAGTGCCACCACCTGGTGGATGAGAAGGGCGACCAGGTGATGCACCCCATTGGTGTGAAGGCGCGCTACCTGCACCGCACGAACACCTACGGAGGCGTGGAGCGCGACCAGCTGGAGTACCTGGCGTCGCTGGGCAAGCTGGACGGGCTGCCCGCCCAGGCGGAGCTGCCGAAGGCGCCGGACGCGTTCGACCCGCAGTCGGCGAACCTGGACACGCGGGCGCGCACGTACCTGGACATCAACTGCGCGCATTGCCACAACCCGAACGGGACGGCGGGCATCACCAGCCAGCTGTTCCTCAACTTCGACAACACCAGCCTGTTCTCACTGGGCGAGTGCAAGCGCCCGGGCTCAGCGGGCGCGGGCGTGGGCGGCGAGTTCGACATCGTCCCCGGCAACCACGCGGAGTCCATCCTCTGGTACCGGCTGCACACTGAGGAGTCCGGCAAGATGATGCCGCAGATTGGCCGCACGATTCACCACGCGGAGGGCGCGCAGCTCGTCGCGGATTGGATCGACTCGATGCCGCCGAAGACCTGCAAGTGACGACCTGCAAGTAGCGCTCAGGCGGCCGGCGACGGGGGCTCCTCCAGCCCCACGTTGCTGGACGCGCGGTTGTAGACGGCCAGGTCCAGGAGGCCCTCCTCGCGGGCCACCAGGACGGGCACCAGCATCTGGCCGGTGACGTTGGTGAGGGTGCGCATCATGTCCAGCACCCGGTCGATGGCCAGCAGGTAGCCCAGCCCCTCCAGGGGCAACCCCGCGGAGCTGAGGACGACGGTGGTCATCACCACCGCCGTACCGGGCACGCCGGCGGTGCCGAAGCTGCCCAGCACGGACGCCAGCAGGATGATGAAGAGCTGGGGCGCGGACAGCGTCAGGCCGAAGTATTGGGCGATGAAGAGCGACGTCATCGCCGGATAGATGGCGCCGCAGCCGTCCATCTTGATGGATGCTCCCAGGGGCACCGCGAACGCCGCGTAGTCCCGGTCGACGCCCAGGTTGTGGGTGACGCTGCGCAGGGCCACCGGCATGGACGCGAAGCTGGAGGAGCTGACGAACGCCACCTGCATGCCCGGCGCGGCGCCCCGGAAGAAGCGCAGCGGGTTGAGCCCGTGCGCCGCGAGCAGCCCGCCGTACACGAAGACGACGTGCACCGCGCACGCGAGGTACAGCGTGAGGACGAAGGTGCCCAGGGGCAGCAGGCGCTCGAAGCCGTAGGTGCCCACCAGCGCGGCGATGAGGCCGAAGGTGCCCAGCGGCGTCAGCTCCAGCACGAAGCGGGTGACCTGAATCATCGCGTCGCTGGCCTCGCCCACGAGCTGCCGCAGACGCGCGGTGCGGTCTCCCAGCTTCACCAGCGCGAAGCCCAGCAGGCCCGCGAAGAAGATGACCTGGAGCATCTTGCCCTCCGCCAGCGCGGCGAAGGGGTTGGTGGGCACCACGTCCAGCAGGACCTGTACCGGGCCGGGCACCTGGCGCGGCTTGAAGTCGCTGGCCACCTGGAGCGTGCCCACGCCCAGGCCCGGCTTCGTGAGGGCCGCGGTGCCCAGGCCCACGCCCACGGCGAGCGCGGCGGTGACGGCGAACCAGAGGAAGGTGCGGCCGCCCAGCGCCGCCACGCTCTTCTGGCCGCGCAGCGCGGACACCGCGTGGATGACGGCGAAGAACACCAGCGGTGTAGCGATCATCCGGATCAGCTGGACGTAGAGTGTGCCCAGCGGCTGGAGCCACGTGCCGGCGCGGTCGCCCAGCGCCCATCCGGCGAGCGCTCCCAGCACGAAGGCGCCCAGCACTCGCTGCCAGAAGGGAATGCGGAACCAGCGGGCCCAGAGCTTCATCGCGAGACACCTCTCACACCGGTGGACCGGCAGACCCTAACCCCCTCGCGAGTCCGGCGCCGCGTTCCCCTGCGAGGGACGCCCCACATCATTGCGACCCGCTCACTGGCCCCCTAGGCTCCTTCCCGCTTTTCCCCCCAATTCAACGCCGGGAGTGTTGCCATGAAGTTCACGAGCAAGGACGTGTCGAAGCTGCTGGAGGAAGTCAGCGGGTCCGAGGACCTGATGGGCCACGCCTGCGCGACGTCGTACCTCAACGGCCAGCACTACACCTGGAGCGGTACCCAGTGGGTGGGCACCTACTTCCCGGTGCTCAAGTACCCGGTGGGCGAGGACTCGAGCAGCTCCTGCTAGGCGTGTCGCAAGGCCCTGCCCCCATGAAGGTCGCCATCGTGGACAGTGGAGTGTCGGCAGGCTTCCTTCGCGGGGCGGGGCTGTCGCTCGCCGGAGCCGCGAGCTTCACGGTGGACCGGGAGGCGCGGCGCCTGGAGTCCCGTGTCCACTCGCGTGAGGAGCTGGCGGCCTGGCGCGGCGGCGACTCCGTGTTGGAGGACCTGGAGGACGCGCACGGCCACGGCACCGCGGTGCTGAGCATCCTGATGGAGCAGGGCCGTCCCGGTGCCGACGTGGAGTGGTACGTCGCGCGCGTGCTGGATGGGCGGATGCGCGGCGATTCGCTGGGCCTGCTGGAAGCGCTGGAGTGGCTCACGCAGGACGTGCGGCCGGACCTCATCAACCTGAGCCTGGGCACCGTGGGCCGCGCCTTCGAGGCGCCCCTCACCGCGCTGCTGGACCGCGCGGTGGAGCAGGGCAGCCTGGTGCTCTGCTCCGCGGGTCCTGTATCGGGTCTGCCGTCCGGGTTGCCGTCGGTGGTGACGGTGGCGGACGCGGCCATGGCCCACGCGCTGAGGAAGGGAGACATCGTGGACCACGTCGAGGACGCGGCCACGGTGCGGCTGTACGCGGACGGCGCCTGGTGCGAGCGCCCCATCACGAGCAGCTATGCCTGTGCCCTCGCGGCGGCGCGGGTGCTGCGCGAGGGCTGTCCTGCCGGGTGGCGGCGCGTCACCGCGTCACAGCGGACGCGGTGACCTTCGCCTCAGTGGACCTCAGGCCGGGACGCGGTCGTTGTCCTTGCGGTCCCAGTGCCGGTGCTTCGCGAGCGCCTTCGCGAACGCGGTGGCCAGCGCCGCGCCGGCCCCTGCCTTGGAGCCCGCGACGACGCCGGGCGCGGCCGGGTCGATTTCACAGGCCTTGAGCAGCTCCTCCGCGTCCTTGGACGCGCCCACCGTCTTGCAGTGCAGGTAGGCCTCCTGCACGAAGTGGCGCGACTCGCCGTCCTTCTTCAACGTGGCCACGCTCGCGGCGCCGCCGGGGATGAAGACGCCGTCGTACTCCACGGAGGCGGTGGTCATGGCGCTCTTGTCCACCGGCACGTCCTTGCCGTTGGAGGCCTTCACCGTGCCCAGGCGCTTGGCGATGACCTTCAGCTGGGCACCTTGGGACTCCAACTCCTTGCGCAGGGCCATCAGTTCGTCCGCGTCCACGCCGTCCGCGACGAGCACGCCAATCTTCCGCGTCTTGATGGACGGCGGCGTGGCCAGCTTCATGGCCTCCATGCTCAGGGCCTTGGACGCGGGAGGGCCCTTGGGCGTGACGGGCGTGGCCTTGGGCGCGGGCAGGCCCAGTCCTTCCGCCACGGCCGACACCAGGAGGGCGTCGATCTTCGCGAAGTGCTCCAGCACGCGCTCCTGGATGGCCTTCGTCTCGACTTTGCCCAGCTCGAAGCGGCACGCGTCGATGAGGTGCTGCTGCTCCGGTTCGGACAGGCTGCGGAAGAAGAGGGCCGCCTGGCTGTAGTGGTCGTTGAAGGAGGCGGCGCGCTCGCGCACCTTCTTCCCGCTCACCTGCTCCGGGTGGTGCACGTAGCCGCCCTGCTGCTGGGCCGCGAGGAACGGGCAGCCACCGCCCAGCGAGTTGGGGAAGTAGTTGGCGCGGCCCACGTTGCTCGTGTGCCGGCCGAAGCCGTCCTGCTGGTGGTTGTGCACCGGCGCCACCGGGCGGTTGATGGGGATCTCCGCGAAGTTCGGCCCGCCCAGGCGCGTCAGCTGCGTGTCGAGGTACGAGAAGAGCCGCGCCTGCATCAGCGGATCATCCGTGAAGTCGATGCCCGGCACGATGTTGGCCACGCAGAAGGCGACCTGCTCCGTCTCCGCGAAGAAGTTGGTCGGGTTGCGGTTGAGCGTGAGCTTGCCCACGGGCTGCACCGGCGCCACCTCCTCCGGGATGAGCTTCGTCGCGTCCAGCAGGTCCACGCCCAGCGCCTGCGCGTCCTTCTCCTCCAGGATTTGAACGCCCAGCTCGTACTCGGGGAAGTCGCCCTGCTCGATGGCCTCGAAGAGGTCGCGGCGGTGGAAGTCCGGGTCCTTGCCGCCGAGCTTCTGCGCTTCATCCCAGACGAGCGAGTGCGTGCCCAGCAGCGGCTTCCAGTGGAACTTCACGAAGCGCGCGGTGTTCTTTTCGTCGATGAAGCGGAAGGTGTGGACGCCGAAGCCCTGCATCATCCGGAAGCTGCGCGGGATGGCGCGGTCGGACATGATCCACATGATCATGTGCATCGTTTCCGGGACGAGCGACACGAAGTCCCAGAAGGAGTCATGCGCCGTCTGCGCCTGGGGAATCTCGTGGTGGGGTTCCGGCTTGGCGGCGTGGATGATGTCCGGGAACTTGATGCCGTCCTGGATGAAGAAGACGGGGATGTTGTTGCCCACCAGGTCCCAGTTGCCCTCTTCCGTGTAGAACTTCACCGCGAAGCCGCGCACGTCACGCGCGGTGTCCGCGGAGCCGCGCGAGCCCGCGACGGTGGAGAAGCGCACGAACACGGGCGTCTTCTTGGACGGGTCCTGGAGGAACTTCGCGCGGGTGTACTTCGCCTGGGATTCGTAGACCTGGAAGTAGCCGTGGGCGCCCGCGCCGCGCGCGTGGACGACGCGCTCGGGGATCCGCTCGTGGTCGAAGCGGGTCATCTTCTCGCGGAAGTGGAAGTCCTCCAGGAGCGTGGGTCCGCGCGCGCCAATCTTGAGCGAGTCGTCGGTGTGCTCGACGCGGATGCCCTGGTCCGTGGTGAGGAAGTTGCCCGTGGGCTCCGCGCGGTCCTTCGCGAGCTGCTGGTCCTTGCTCTTCTCGTCGACGCGAACCGCGTCCGGATGCTTCTGTGAGGTCACCGCACTGCCTCCTGCGAAAGGGCGTGCAGGGTGCCGGACGCGGCGGAGGCCGCACGTCTTGTGTCCCGCGTCTGAGAGGTGCAGGACGCAAGACGGCGGCTGTGTCCGGTGGCGTTCGTTCGCGACGTTGGCCAGCGAGCGTCAGGCGTCCTTCGCCAGGCGCACCAGCATCTTGCCGGTGTTGTCGCCGCGCAGCAGGCCGATGAAGGCGTCGGGGGCCTTGTCCAGGCCGTCCACGATGGTGGAGACGTCCTGGACCTTGCCCTCGCGCAGCCACTGACCCACGTCGCGCAGGAAGTCCGCCCGGCGGTCCGCGTGGTCCATGACGATGTAGCCCTGGAGGGTGAGGCGCTTGCCCACGGCGAGTCCCAGGTTGCGCGGACCGGGCGTGGGGGCGGTGGCGTTGTAAACAGAGATGGCGCCGCACAGGACGATGCGGCCGTGGTTCTTCATCAGGCCGATGGCGGCCTCCAGGTGGTCGCCGCCCACGTTGTCGAAGTAGACGTCGATGCCGTCCGGGCAGGCCTTGGCCAGGGACTCGGCGATGGGCGCGGACTTGTAGTTGATGGCGGCGTCGAACTTCAGGTCATCGCGGAGGTGCTTCACCTTCGCGTCCGAGCCGACGCTGCCCACCACGCGGCAGCCTTTGATGCGGGCAATCTGGCCCACGACGCCGCCCACGGCGCCTGCGGCGGCGGACACGAAGACGGTGTCGCCGGCCTTCGGCTTGCCGATGTCGAGCAGGCCCACGTACGCGGTCATGCCCGGCATGCCGAGCACCCCGAGGTACGCGGAGAGCGGGCCCACGGACGGGTCGGCCTTCTGGTAGTGCTTCGCGGGAGCGACGGCGTATTCGCGCCAGCCGCCGGTGCCGGCGACGACGAAGTCGCCTTCCTTGAAGTCAGGCGAGCGCGAGCGGATCACCTGGCCCACGCTGCCGCCGTCCATGACTTCGCCCAGCTTGAAGGGCGGGACGTAGGACTTCGCGTCGTTCATGCGGCCGCGCATGTACGGATCCACGGACATGAAGTGGTTGCGCACGAGGACCTGGCCCTCGGCGGGTTCCGGGACGGTGACCGTGGCGAACTCGAAGTTGTCCGGCGTGGGCTCACCGTGCGGGCGGGACTTCAGGCGGATTTCACGTCCCTGGAGCGGCGTGGCCATGAGGGGGCCTTTCGTGAAGATGGAAGGAAGCGCGGGCCTCTTAACCACCGCGTGGAGGCGCGGCAGGGAATTGGACGGGGAATCCGTGGGAGATGTGTAGGGTAGGGCGCCGGACGTGTGCCCTGTCATGTCGGACGGGCGTGCTACCTCTCCCCGTCATGGATAGAGTGATGGGCGGCGAGGACTGGAGGGAATCCATGGGAAAGAAACCCGCGACCTATGCGGACCTGGAGGCGCTCCCGGAGGGGGTCGTGGGGGAGATTGTCGCGGGGGAGTTGTATGCGAGCCCCCGGCCTGCGGCTCCCCATCTCATCGTGGCGTCGCACCTGGGCGCGGAACTCACGGGTCCCTTCGACCGGGGGCGCGGCGGGCCCGGTGGATGGCTCATCCTGGATGAGCCCGAGCTCCACTTTGGAACGGATGTCCTGATTCCGGACATCGCGGGCTGGCGGCGCGAGCGGCTGCCAGAAACGCCTCGGGGGGCTGCCTCCCGCCTCGCGCCGGATTGGGTCTGCGAAGTGCTGTCGCCGTCCACCCGGAAGCTGGACCGCCAGGCAAAACTGCCAGTGTATGCACGCGAAGGCGTGCGCCATGTCTGGTTCCTGGATCCGGTGCCCCGCACGTTGGAGGTGCTCCGGTTGGAGGCGGAAGGCTACAGGCAGGTGGGCTTCCATTCCGGAAGTGCAACCGTCCACGTCGAGCCCTTCGAGGTTCTGGCGCTGGAGCTCTTTTTCCTGTGGGACGAGCACAGCTGACGGAGTCGTCCGCTTCCGGGCAGCGACTCACGGCGGGCGGCCGGCCGAGCACGGATTCAGGTGCGCCCGGGCACGAGGCGCGGGAGGCTTGTGCCCATGCCGCTGTCTCCGTTCTCACTCCTCATCGCGCTGGGTGCCGCGCTCGGGCACCTGTACCTGTTCCGGCGGCTTGTGTGGAACCTCACGTCCCGCCGTGGGCCCCGGCTCGTTGCCGCGCTCGTGCTGGGCATCATGACGCTCGTGCTGATTGCGCGGCGGTATCTGCAACGCACGCTTCCGGAGGCTCCTGGCGACGTCGTGGAGCTGGTGTCCTATTCGTGGATGGGCGTGGCGCTGTGTCTGGTGCTTGCTCTCGCGGGCGTCGACCTGGGACGGGCCGTGCTCGCTCTGGGGCGCCGGCTTCGTCCTGCTCCCGCCGCTCCCTCCGTGGATGCCGAACGGCGGCGCTTCCTGTCGCAGGCGACCGCGGGTGGGGC
>NZ_RAWF01000103.1:0-32341 GCF_003612075.1 Corallococcus sp. CA041A | reverse complement strand
CGTCGGCGCGGGCGGGCTCACGAGGGACGGCCGGGCAGGGGTGGGGAGAGGGCTCCCTCAACCTGGCTCCGTCCGGCTCGAAGTGGCAGGGATAGTGTCTGGGCCTGCCGCGACGGGTCAGTCGTCGGCGCGGGGCCTGGTCGGAGATGACGTGTGCCGGGCGGGGTTCGGCGGGGCCGGATCGTGGTGCGGTCGGTGGAGCGGATGTCGTGCGGGGCCGGGCTGGAATGGCTCGACCCGCGCAGGTGCGGTTCAGTGACGTGGGGTGTGCTCGTTTGGCGGCGGCCGTGCGCCAACTTCTGGAGGGACGCGGATGGAACTGGGACTCGCCAACAAGGTCGCGCTCGTCGCTGGTGGCTCCAGCGGCCTGGGGCTCGCTGTCGCGGAGGAACTGGCGAAGGAGGGCGCGCATGTCGCCATCGGTGCTCGGGACACGGACCGTCTGGCCCAGGCGGAGGCTCGGCTCAAGTCCGTGGCCCGGGGCGGCCGGGTGCTGGCGACTCGCGTGGACGTGAAGGACGACGCGGACGTGCGCCGCTGGGTGGATGATGTGGTGGCGAAGCTGGGCGCGCTGCACGTCGTCGTCACCAACAGTGGCGGTCCTCCTCCGGGTGCGGCCTCCACCTTCGGCGTGGATGCGTACCGCAGCGCTTCGGACGCGGTGCTGCTTCCGCCCATCTCCCTGGCGCTCGCGGCGCTCCCGCACCTGAAGAAGGCCGGATGGGGACGCCTGCTGTTCATCACCTCGGAGACGGTGCACCGGCCGGTGGCCCGCTTCGCGCTGTCCGGCTTCGCTCGCATGGGCATCGTCGGCTTCTCCGCCGCGCTGGTGCAGGAGTTGGGTGACGCCGGCATCACCGTCAACGTGCTGGCGCCGGGCTACATGCGCACGCCTCCGGTGGAGCGCACCGCGGGTAATGCGGGTGACGTGGAGGCGGGCCTTCGTGCCATGGGCGCGCACATTCCGCTCAAGCGCGTGGGGCTCCCGGAGGAGTTCGCCGCGGCTGCCGTGTTCCTTGCCAGTGAGCGCGCTTCCTTCATCACCGGCACCGTGCAACTCGTGGACGGTGGCGCGAGCGTCATCGGATGAGCGCCACCCCCGACGCCTCGCCCCGCCGTCCCGTCGTCGTGAAGATTGGCGGCGCGGCGGGCGTGGACCTGGAGAACGTCTGCTCGGACATCGTAGAGCTCGTCCGCCAGGGTGAACGCGTCGTCGTCGTCAACGGAGGCTCGGAGGCGGGTGAGCGGCTCCTGGGCTCGCTGGGCATGGCGCGCCCGGAGGCCACCACCGCGAACGGCAACGTCGTGCGCCTCACCTACGCGCCCACGCTGCGCGCGCTCACCATGGCGTGGGTGGGCGAGGTCAACAAGGCCGTGGTGCTGGCGCTGCTCGCGAAGGGCGTCACCGCGCTGGGCCTGTGCGGTGCGGACGGCCGCGTGCTCACCGCGCGTCGCCGGCCACCGCTCAAATTGCAGGACGCCGACGGGCGGATGCGCATCGACCGCGAACATCTGGCCGGAGAGGTCTCCTCGGTGAACGCGGCGCTCCTGGGCACGCTGCTGGATGGCGGCTATGTGCCCGTCGTGTGTCCTCCCGCGGTGACGGAGGACGGCGTGCTCGTGAACGTGGACGCGGACCACGTGGCGTCGTCCATCGCGGCGGCGCTGGGCGCGAAGGCCCTGGTCATCCTCTCCAACGTGCCGGGGCTGCTCGCGGATCCAAAGGACCCCGCTTCGCTGGTGCGCTCCAGCGACGACGTGGAGGGCTGCATGCCGCTGGCGGGCGGGCGCATGCGCTACAAGCTGGAGGCCGTGCGCCGGGCGCTGCAGGGCGGAGTCCCTTCCGCGTACGTGAGCGCGTCGCGCGTGGCACGGCCGGTGTTCTCCGCGCTGGAGGAGGCGGGCGGCACGAAGTTCACCCTTCGCGATGGAGGCAGGGCGGATGCGGGCGCGTGAGCCAGGCGTCGACTTGTTGCGGTGGATGGTGGAGCAGTACAGCCCCAGCCACCAGGAGGCCTCCTTCGCTGGAGCGCTGGTGGAGCGGCTGGGCACGCGCGGTTGGCGGGCGCACACCGACGCCGTGGGCAACGCCGTCGCTCGCTACGGGGACGGGGACACCGTCATCGCGTTCCTGGGCCACATCGACACCGTGCCCGGAGAAGTGCCCGTGCGGCTGGAGGGACAGAAGCTCTACGGCCGGGGCGCGGTGGACGCGAAGGGCCCGCTGTGCGCGTTCATTGAAGCCGTGGAGCTGCTGGACGACTCGGAGCGCGCCGGCAAGCAGTTCCTGCTCCTGGGCTGCGTGGAGGAGGAGGTCGCCATCACTCGAGGCGCCCTTCATGTGCGCGACCAGTACGCCCCGGACTTCGTCATCAACGGCGAGCCCAGCGGCGCGCACGCGGTGACCATCGGCTACAAGGGACTGCTGCGCCTGGACCTGGAGCACCGCGCCAGCCGCCGCCACACCGCGAGCCGCGACTACCGCGCCGCAGCCGAGCACGTCATCGACGCGTGGAACGCACTCAAGCGCCTGTGTGACGACTGGAACCGCGAGCGCCCGTCCCTCTTCGAGCAGAACCTTCCCTCCCTCAACGCCTTCCACACCGGCGCCACGGAGACGGAGGAATGGGCCACGGCCGCCGTGAGCATCCGCACCGGCCCGTCCACGGACACCGAGGCACTGCTCGCGGCGCTGGCCACCGTGCCCACCGTGACGGTGCGCACCGTGGCTCGGAAGAACGCCGTGTCCACCAATGGCAACGACGCGCTCTCCCGCGTCTTCAAACAGGCCATCCGCGAACGTGGCGTGAAGCCCACGCTGCGCCTGAAGACCGGCACGTCCGACTGGAACACCGTGGCCTCCACGTGGGCCGTGCCCACCGTGGCGTATGGCCCCGGCGACGCGGCGTTGGACCACACGCCCAACGAGCACATCGACCTGCCGGAGTACGAGGAGGGCGTCGCGGTGCTCGCTCGCGTGCTGGCGCTCCTGCCGGTGAAGGGGACCTCGGGAGGCTGAAGGCTCAGGTGCCCAGCGCGGCCAGACCCCGGGCACGCAGGGTCCGCATCCCCACCACGATGCCGAAGAAGAGCAGGGCACAGCCCGCGGTGATGGGCCGCACGCCCACCCGGTCCGACAGCGCGCCCTGTCCCCAGACGCCCAGGATGTAGCCCGCGTTCACCAGGAGCAGGAACAGGCTGCTCACGCGCGCCTGCAGCTCCGGCGGCGTGCGTGCCTGGCACACCGTCTTCAGGCCCGTGAAGGCGACCAGGTACACCGCGCCCAGGATGAACAGCGTCACCAGGGCCACTGGCAGCGACGGTGACAGCCAGTACGCGGCGGAGCACAGCCCCACGAGCAGCAGCGCCGCCTCCAGGAAGGCCTGCCGCCCCATCCTCGCGACGAGGGCTCCGGAGCCGAACGCCGCGATGACCGCGCCCGTCCCCTGCGCCGTGAGCAGCATGGACGTGGTGGTCGCATCCCCACCCAGCACCTTCAACGCGAACACCGGCACCAGGCCCACGAAGGGGGAGATGAGCAAACCCACCAACGCCCCGGAGCCCAGCGCGAGCGCGATGCCCGGATCCGTCCACGCCAGCCGCACGCCGCGCATGATGCCGTCCCACAGCGCCTCCACCTTGGAGGGCAGGGTGCTCGACGTGCCGCGCATCCCCGCGAGCGCCAGCAGCACGGCGAGGAAGGACAGCGTGTTGACGAACAGCGCCCCCTCGATGCCCACCTTCGTCAGCACGAGCGCGGCCAGCACGGGCCCGATGATGCGGCCCAGGTTGAACTGCGCCGAGTCCAGGCTGAGCGCGTTGTGCAGGTCCTCCGAGGGCACCACCGCCACGGTGAGCGCCGTGGCGCACGGGATGACCAGCGTGCTGAACGCGCCGTTGAGCAGCGAGAGGACCGCCACCCACGGCACCGACAGGTTGTCCGTGCCGGCCAGCACCGTGAGCAGCGCGGCCAGCAGCGCCTGCATGCACACGCACACGGCCATGAAGGTGCGCCGGTCGAAGCGGTCCGCGAGCGCACCCCCCAGCGGCGCGAGCACCAACGAAGGCAGGTGCGTCAGCGCGGCGACTCCGCCCGTCCATGCGGCCTGGCCCGTCACCTGCGTGACGTAGACCCCCAGGGCCACGGACTCCATCCACGTGCCGATGTTGGACACGAGCGTGCCCAGCCAGAGAAGGGTGAAGTCGCGATGGGACAGGGCCCGGGCGGAGCCCGAACGGGAGAACAGGGAGGTGGCCACGGAGACACTCTTTCTACAGCGCGTCCCTGACGCATGCTCGGTGGGCGCACGCCTACACGGTGGTTGACTCCCTGGCTGCCATGGGAGACGGGGAAAGACATGACGCGGCTCAAGGTTCTCGTGGTTCCCCGGGAGATTGCCGGCGAGCGGCTCGACCGGTTCTTGACGAAGCACGTCCCGGGCCTCACGCCGGAGCGGGCCCGAGCGATGCTGGACGCAGGGCGCGTGCGCATCCGGGGCAAGAAGGCGCAGGCCACGCGCAAGCTGTGGGGCGGCGAGGAGCTCACCCTGGAGACGCCGGAGCCCCGGCCGTCGCCGCATGCTTCATTGGAAGGCCCGGAGCTGCCGGTGCTGTACGACGACGCGGCGCTCGTCATCGTGGCCAAACCGCCGGGGCTGGTGGTGGAGCCGGAGGGGCGGGCGGCGTCGGTGGTGGGGCTGCTCGCGGCGCGGTGCCCGCCGTTCGACGTGGAGGGCGTGGTCCAGCCGGGCGTGGTGCACCGGTTGGATCGCGAGACGAGCGGATGTCTGGCATTGGCCCGGACGGATGACGCGGTGGCTGCGCTCCTGAAGGCGTTCCAGGAGAAGCGCGTGGACAAGCGCTACCAGACGCTGGTGCTGGGCCGTCCGCCGGACACGGGGCACCTGGAAGGACCGTACGCGAGGGACCCGAAGGATCCGCGCCGCTTCACGACCCGTGTGCCCTCCGCTCGCCGGGCGGCACTGACATTCACGGTGCGCGAGCGGTTCCGGGAGGGGGCGCTCCTGGACATCGACCTGGACACGGGGCGCACGCATCAGATCCGCGTGCAGCTGTCGGAGGCCGGGTTCCCGGTCCTGGGGGATTCGCTCTACGGCACGGAGGAGGCGCGCAAGCATCCGGCGGCGCTCGCGGTGGGGCGGCAGGCCCTGCACGCGTGGCGGCTGGAAGTGCCGTCCTCCGCGACGGGCCAGCTCATCCAGGTGGAGTCGCCGCTGCCGGAGGACTTCCTGCGGGGGCTCACGGTGCTGCGCGGGGGTGCGTGATACCGTTTGGGCACTGGGACCTGTCGGATCAGGGCAGCACGAAGAGGGGAACATGCAATCGCGGATGACGTCGTGGGGCGGGTTGTGGGGAAGCCTGTCGTTGATGGTGGCCCTGCTGGTTTCGGGCTGTGGTTCATCCACGAGTCCGTCGGGCCCCGTGGTGGATGCCGGCACGCAGGTGGATGCCGGGACGGATGCGGGCACCACCGGCGACGCGGGTGTCGCGGACGCGGGAACGGTGGACAGCGGCGTCCCGGAGGGCGCGCCCTGCGAGAAGACCCAGGGTGTGTGCGCGGGAGCGAAGCGGGCGTGGGTGGACGGGGCCTATGAGCCCGTGTGCACGGCGCGCTCCTATGGCGCGGACTACGAGGCGTCGGAGATGCGCTGCGACGGCCTGGACAACGACTGCGACGGTGTGACGGATCCAACGACGTGGGCGGATGCCGCGCCGTTGCAGTGGGCTCCTGATGACCGGTGGGCGGACAGCCTTCCCGTGGAAGGGGGCTTCCTGTTCGTCTCCTCCAACGGCCTGTCGGCCATCGAGATGCTCCGGCTCGATGCGTCCCTGACCCTGAAGGGCTCGGCGACCCTGCCGCTGTCGCCCGCGCCCATTCGCGTGTCGAGGACCCAGCTGTTGCGGACCGCTCGCGGGCCGGCGCTCTTCTCCATCGTCGTGTACTCAGAGCCGAGCTACTTCACCCGGGGGAGTCTCGTGCAACTGGATGAGCTGGGCGCTCCCGTCGGAGAGAGCGTCGTCCTCTTCGAAGGGCCCTACACCTGGGCGAATGGACACGTGGCCCCCTCCCTGGATGGCGAGCGGCTCGCGGTGATCTGGACGTGGGAACTCGCCGGTGCCCGCGAGGTGCAGGGCATGACCGTGGACCCCGCCGGCCAGGTCCTGGCGGCTCCCCGCGTGCTGCACCGGTCGGACTCGCTGGATCTCTCCGCGGCGGAGGTGCTGGCCCTGGGGGATGGCGGGTTCCTGGTGAAGGCGAACGAGAACAAGGCGGGCTCGTTCGATGACACGCGCGTCTGGCTGCAGCGTTACGACCGCGAGCTCCTGTCCGTGGGGGACGAGCGCATCCTCACCGTGAAGTACGCGGCTGCTCCCAGGCTGATGCTGACGGCTCCCCTGGAAGAGGGCGGCGCGGGCGAGCCGACGCTGCTCTACCGGGAGCCGAATGGACTCACTCCCCAGTTCTTCCAGGTGCGGTCCCTCTTCAACCAGGGCATGGCGGAGAGCCTGACCGCGACGAAGCAGAGCCAGACCGCCCTGTTCGGCGCGACGATGACCTCACGGGGACTCCAGCTGGCGTGGCTCTCCATGCTCTTCGTTCCCAACCCCGGAGGGGATGCCGCCTTCGGTGTCGAAGGGCGGCTCTGGGGGCGGAGCCCGACCGGCGTCGTGAAGGATTGGACTCCCGGCACCGCGTCCATTCCCATGAACGGCACCGCGTCATGGGTGAGGCTGCATGAGCTGGCGGGGCATCAGCTGGGGGCGCTCACGATGACCGCCACGGACACTCCCCGGACCTACACCCTGCGTTCGCTGCGCTACTGCGCGCCTTGATGCGAGGGACCATGCATTCGCGAATGAACCCGTGGAGCAGCGTGTCGTTGGTGGTGGCCCTGCTGTTCGCGGGCTGTGGTTCCTCGTCGACGTCACCGGATGCCGGCACCCAGGTGGATGCCGGCGTCACGGTCGACGCGGGCGTCACGGACGACGCGGGTGTCACGGACGACGCGGGCATCACGGACGACGCGGGAACGGCCGACAGCGGAGTGGCGGAAGCCCTGCCGTGCGAGAAGACCCAGGGCGTCTGCGCGGGGGCCCGGCGCGCCATGGTGGACGGGGCCTATGAGCCCGTGTGCACGGCGCGCTCCTACGGCGCGGACTACGAGGCGACGGAGACGCGCTGCGACGGTCTGGACAATGACTGCGACGGCGTGACGGACCCGGCGACCTGGACAGAGGTCGCTCCGATGAAGTGGGCGCCCTATGCGAGGTCGGTCGACAGCCTGCCCGTGGAGGGGGGCTTCCTGATGGTCTACGTAGACAGCCCGGAGGGGATCCAGGTGCTCCGGTTCGATGAGTCCCTGAACCTCCAGGGCACGTCGATGATCCCGCTGGATCCAGGCTTCTCTCCCGTGACGGAGGCGCAATTGCTGCGGACCTCTCGCGGGCCTGCCCTCTACTTCACCGCGCTGCATTTCCAGACCGGATCCACCGCGGAGGGACGCCTCGTGCAACTGGATGAGCAGGGCGCTCCCATCGGCTCTCCCGAAGGCGTCGTCCTTTTCGAGCAACCCACGACCCAGCCGGCCGCGCGCGCGGCCGCATCCGTGGACGGGCAGCGGATCTCCGTGGTCTGGGCCGCGAACATCTCCGGTGTCCGCGAGGTGCAGGGCATGCTCGTGGATCCCGCCGGTCAGGTCCTGGTCCCACCCCGGGTGTTGTTCCAGTCGGACTCACCCAACCTCCACTCGCCGCGGGTGATGGGCATGGGGGATGGGAACTTCCTGGTGACGGCGTACGACGAGGGGGAAACGGTCGATGACACGCGCATCCGGTTGAGGCGTCATGACCGCGAGCTGCGACTCGTGGGAGACGAGCGTCGCCTCTCCGTGGCGTTCGGGGCCATTCCCACGCTGCTGATGATGCCCGCGAAGGAGGGTGGGGAAGAGCCGGTGATGCTCTACCGCGAACCGGATGGGCACAATCCCAGGCTCCATGAGGTACGGCACCTCTTCGCAGGGGGCACGCCCGTGACGCTGACGTCCACGGCGTGGAGCCAATCCAGCGTGCTTGGCGCCACGATGACTTCACGGGGGCTCCAGTTGGCCTGGATCACCATGGGCTACATGCCCGTTCCGGGGCAGGAGTCGGGCTTCATCTACGAAGGACGGCTCTGGGGCATGAGTCCTTCGGGCGTCGTGACGGATTGGACTCCCGGACCCGCGCCCATGCCTCTCCACCGCAATGGAGAGTGGGTACTGATGCATGAGCTTCCCGGACACTGGATGGGAGCGCTCCTGATGACCGCAACGACCGTCCCACCGGAGGCCTACACCCTCCACTCGCTTCGTTACTGCGCTCCTTGAGCCGAGAGACCATGCATTCGCGAATGATGTCGTTGGGACCCGTGTCGTTGGTGATGGCCCTGCTGCTCGCGGGCTGTGATTCGTCCACGGCGCCACCGGATGCCGGCACGGAAGTGGATGCTGGCGTCACCGTCGACGCAGGCGTCACGGACGACGCGGGCACGCCGGACAGCGGCGTGGCGGAAGCCCTGCCCTGTGAGAAGACCCATGGCGTGTGCGCGGGGGCGAAGCGGGCGATGGTGGACGGCGCCTATGAGCCCGTGTGCACGGCGCGCTCCTACGGCGCGGACTACGAGGCGGCGGAGACGCGCTGCGACGGTCTGGACAACGACTGTGACGGCGTGACGGATCCGGCCACCTGGGCGGAGGTCGCTCCCCTGGGGACGCCCCCGACCGGAGGCCTCGTGGACAGCCTGCCCGTGGCAGGGGGCTCCCTCGTGGTGTCCGTGGCGGGACAGGACACGGTCCAGGTTCGCCGTCTCGATGAATCCCTGGCGCTGCAGGCCACGACGCAGGTGCCCGTGGCGCCCGGCGTTGATCCGGTCACGTCGGTCCGCCTGGTTCGGACCTCGCGCGGACCGGCGCTTGTCTATGTGGGCCGGTACCTGAGCCCGTCCGCCGTCTCGCAAGGACGCCTCGTTCAGCTCGACGAGCAGGGCAATCCCGCCGGCCCCCTGGGAGGCGTCGTCATTCTCGAATACCCCCAGTTCCCGGTCCACGCGGGGGTGGCCACGTCCCTGGACGGGCAGCGGCTCGCGGTGGTGTGGAACGTGGTGACGGAGGATTACAGGGAGACGCAGGGGCTGGTCGTGGATGCGGACGGAAAGCGGTTGAGCGGACCCTGGATCCTCTTCAGGACACAGGAACACGTCCTTCTCTCCACTCCGGCCGCGCTGGCGCTCGGGGATGGAGGGTTCCTGGTGATGGTGGTGGAGGACCACGGTCCGGAATCCCAGTCACGCATCCGGCTCTGGCATTACAACTCGGAGCTGGCGGCCATGAGCGGGGAGCGAGCGCTCGACGTGGGGAATTCGCCCACGGCCACGTTGCTGAGCCCGGCTCCGGGGGCAGGCGGAACCCCTGGTGAGCCACTGCTGCTCTATCGTGAGACGTCGGCCCGTCCTCATCAGCTCAAGCAGGTCCGGTCCCTCTTCACCGGAGGCGTTCCGGCAACGCTCGCCACCGCGAGCGAGGGAGACACGCCGTGGTTCGGTGCCACCATGACTTCACGCGGGCTCCAGATGGCCTGGCTCGCCGTGCACTCTGTGTCGCCTGAGAAGACGGACGATTCTCTCTTCAACTGGGAAGGCCGGTTCTGGGCCCTGGGACCGAACGGCATCGCGGCGGACTGGAGCCCGGGACCTGGCCCCATGCCCCTGCACCGCTTCTCGCAATGGGTGCTGATGCAGGAACTCCCCGGACACTGGATGGGGGCGCTCCTGATGACCGCCACCAACACGCCGGCAGAAACCCATACCCTCCAGTCCGTGCGTTACTGCGCGCCCTGACCCTGGCGGTCCGCGGCGCGCTGGGGTGTGGAAGCCCGCGGAGGGCGGCTATTCGCGGCGGAGGCCGACGTCGTCCTCGGCGTCGGGCTCGGGCGGCTCCAGGCGGGCCTGCCGCTCACTGGCCTCCTGGGAGGCCTCGGCGTCACCTGCGTGCACGCGGGCCGCGGCCTCATCGTCCTGGTCGCCGGTCCACGTGGTGTGGCCTCCCGCGTAGCCCTCCAGGGGACGGGCGCCGCGATGCGACTCCACCGCCAGGTCCTTCTGCTCCTGTTCACGCAGCCGCTCGCGCTCCTGCTCGCGTTCGTGCTCGTGCTGCTTCTCGAGAATCTTGTCCGCCATCGCGAATCACCTCCTGCCTCCAAGATGGAGGCGGCCCGCGCGAGACGGCAGGGGGAGGCAGGCGTTCGTGCACGGCCGCATGCCTGGCGTGCGGTCGGTTACGCTCCAGCAGCCCGTGTGAGCCGGGCATCTGAAGGAGCGCGGCGCATGAACGCGGGAGTCTCCATCGTCGCCGACGACACCCGGAGCTGGGGACTGGAGACCCCTGGCCCGGGTCTGCTGCTGCACGTCCCCGCCACGGGCCGCTGGGCACGGCGGCCCGCCGTGCACCTGGAGGCGGCTCCCGACTACCGCATCCGGTTGCGCGGCGCGGGACAAACGTTGCTCTGGGCCCGCATCGATTCCTACTGGGACCGCGCGGCGTTCCTCCGGGGAACGGCCCCTGTTCCCCAGGTCCTGCCGGCCCTGTCCGCGCCCGAGGTCCGGGCCGTGGAGGCCTCGCCAGGCACCGGGCCCTGGTGGGAGGCCTGGGCGTGGCGGGTGGCGCGTGCGCTCGTGGAGTCCCCACTGTCGGTGCTCCACGCCGGATCCTGGTGTCTGCGCCCCGTGCGCGCCATCGCCGCGGAGAAGTCGGAGCGGCATCCTGTCTCCCCCATGGAATGGGGCTTCGGTCAGCCGCCGATGCCGCCGCACTCGCTGTCCGCCGTGACGCGGTTCCTCCACGCCTGGAATGAGGACTGGTGGGACGCGCGGACCGAACACACGCCGGGTGTCGTGCTCGGACTGCGCGCGCTCTCTTCGCCCGAGGATGGACGCGTGAAGAGCTGGCGCAAGCGCGCGCGGGACGGGACGTTGCCGCCCGTGCTGCTGCTCTACGTGGACATCCTGGCGAAGTGGCTGGTGCTGGATGGCCATGACCGGCTGCACGCGGCGCTGCTCGAAGGCGTGGAACCTCCGCTGCTGGGGCTGTGGCCCTTCGTCACCCCGCGGAATACCGCGAGCACTGTCCGCGAAGAGGGCGCCCTGTTCAGCGCGGAGTTCCAGCTGCGCGCGGGCGCGACGCCGGAGACCGTCGACCGCGTCAACCGCATGCTGCTGCTCAACTTCATCCCTGACCCCAGGGGAACCGTCTCGCGCGCCTGGCCGCTCCCGGGCGGGCGGGCTGCCTGGCGCGAGGAGGTCTCCGCCCGGCGCCGAGGTGCGCCGTCCCCGCTTCCGGACGACATCGACTGGGATGGGTTCACGTAAGCTGTCCGGCATGTTTCAACACTTCGAACGCACGACCACCGACCGGCTGTTGCTCCGCGCTGTTCGCGAAAACGACCTGGACGCGGTCTTCGCCCTCCACTCGGATCCGACGACGAACCGGTTCAGCCGCCGCGGCTACATGCAGACGCTGGACGACGCGCGGCGGATCATGGGCATCTGGCTGGAGGACTGGGCGCGCGATGGCGTGGGGTACTGGCTGGTGGAGCGGCTCGAAGCGCCCGGCGTCGTCGTGGGCCTGAGCGGCCTGCGCTACAAGGAGCTGGAGGGCCAGCGCGTGCTCAACCTGGCCTACCGCTTCACGCCCGAGACCTGGGGCTCCGGGTACGCCACGGAGGTGTCCCGCGTCGCGCTGGCGCTGGCGGCCCGTCACCTGCCGCGGGTCCCCCTGGTGGCCATCATCCACCCGGAGAACACCGCGTCCCTCCGCGTGGCGGAGCGGCTGGGGATGCGCCTGGACCGCCATGTCACCGAGGACGGCATCCAGAACCGCGTGTATGTGATTGGCTGAGCAGCTCTTTCAGCGCGGATCGAACGAAGCACAGACGCGCACGCCGATGCGGACGTCCCGCGCGGTCGCGTCACCGGGGGACAGGTCGGCGCTCGCCGCGACGAACGAGTCGTAATACCAGGAGCCTCCCCGGAGCACGACGCTGCCGAACTCGGGCGTCACGGAGCGCGTGAGCTCGTAGGCGTTGCCCGCCATGTCCCGCAGGCCGAACGGGCTCACCGACGCGGGATGCGTTCCCACCGCGTCCGGCCCGAAGGCCAACGGCCGCCGGTCATACGTCGCGTCGATGTTGGCGTCGTCGGGCTGGAGCTGGTCGCCGTGCGGATAGCGGCGGCCGTCCGCTCCCCGGGCCGCGTACTCCCATTCATGCTGGCCGCACAGGCGCGCTCCCGGCAGCCGCTTCGTCCGGTGGAGCCAGTAGAAGTAGCCCTCCAGGTCCTGCGCGGAGACGCCGGACAGCGGCAGTTGCTTCCAGTCGACGCTCGCGTGCCGCGTGCGCTCCGCGTAGAGCAGGGGCTCGCCTTCCTTCGCGGTGCGGAACTCCTCGCGGGTGCGGTGGAAGGTGAAGACCCAGCCCGTGCCCTGCCGCCACCGCAGCGTGATGGTGCCCCCGTCGCCGAAGTGCGGCTGTTCGAGGATTCGCCTCGCGGGCGCGTCCGGCGGCAGGTCTTCCAGGTAGGTCAGCCAGTCTCCGAACGTCACCTCGTCGCGGCCCACCAGATAGCCGCCGGTGAGGCAGTAGCGATGCATGGGCGGGCTGAAGGTGAAGCGGCGCACCACCTCCGGCTCGGCGCTGCCCAGCAGGAAGCAGCCCGGCGGGATGTAGACGTAGCCTTCGGGCACCTGGGTGGGGAGCGTGAGGCGCAACGCTTCACGCTCGCCGTGCGTGAGGAACACCGGGACGTCCATGGGCACCCGTCCCGGCTGCGTGACGTGGAGCAGGTAGGAACCTTCCGGGAGGACGAAGCGCGAGCCTCCGGTGCCCGGAACGGCTTCGCGGCGGAACGGCCCGTCGCGCCGGAGGACGCGCGTGATGGACACGCGGGCCCCCGGTGGAGTGCTTTCGAACGTCAGCTCCGCGGGCTCGCGGAACCGCCGCAGGGAGGCCTCGCCCTCCTTCGCTGAGTCCACCTCCTGCTCCAGGCGCTGGAGCCACGCGTCGCGCTCGTGGCGCTGGTGGAACGCTTCCGCGAGGAGGACGCGCTCGGCCAGGACCTGCGCGATGAGCCGGCGCGTGTCGAGATGGTGGCGGTCGCGGTCCAGGCCTCGCTCCAGGCTCCGGCTGGCGCGGGTGAAGGCGGCCTCCGCCTGGTCGCGCAGGGCGAGCGTCTCCGTCCAGCGCTTCTCCGCGGCGCTGCGCAGGCCCGTGGCATCCGTCGCGGTCTCCGGGCCCAGCGAGGAGGGGGGCCGGCCGTCGAACATGGCCAGCGACTCCACGCGGTTCGCGAGCGCCCTCGCGGCGAGGGTGCGGCCCGAGGCCAGCGCTTCCTTCGCGGTGCCCAGCTCCGCGGCGATGAAGCGCGAGTCCTCCAGGTACGCCTGGAGCCGGAGGCCGACGTAGGACGCGAGGACGGCGAGCGCGAGCACGAGCGCGGTGATGCCCCGTCCCCAGCGCGCGCGGCGCACGGCCCGGTGGGATGCCCGGAGGAAGGCCTGCTCCCGGGCGCCCAGGGTGACGGGCTCCAGCACCCGCACCTCATCCAACTGGCGCTGACCCCAGAGGGCCTCGCTGGAGCGGCGCAGGCGGTCCCACTCCGCGCTGGCCGCCTCCACGCGCTTGCGCAGCACGCGGTGCCCGATGTCGTCGTCCAGCCAGTCGCGCAGCGTGCCCCAGCTCGCGATGAGCGACTCGTGGGCAATCTCCCAGCGCGGCAGGTCGCTCACCGTGCGCGTGTGCAACAGCCGGCCTTCGACGAGCACACGCAGCGCCGCGCGGGAGATGTCATCCGAGGCGTCCGCGAGGTCCTCCGCGCTGCGCTCGATGCGCGTGCCCTCCGCCGTCACCAGTTGGAGCAACAGCCGCCTCGCCGCCGCATGCTCCGCGGAGCTCATGCGCGCGAGCACGCCGTCCGCATGCCGGGACAGCGCTCCGGCCACGCCGCCCATCGCCTCCAGCGCCGAGCGCGTGATGCGGCCCCGGGCGGCGTCGCGGCGCTCCCACAGCTCGGCGAGCGCGAACTGGAGCAGCGGGAGGCTGCCCACGCCATGCGCCGTGGAGTCGACGAGCGTCCGCACCAGCTCTGGCGACTCGAAGGCCACGCCCCGCGCACGGGCCGGGCCGATGATGGCCTCGCGCACGCCCTCCGGCGACAGGGGCCGGAGGATGTAGAGCGCCCGCTCCGCCTCTTCCCCCAGGCCCGGGAGCGCGCACAGGCGCGTGAGGAAGTCGCCCCGCACCGCCAGCAGCACGTGCACTCCGGGCGACGGCAGTGCCAGCTCTCCCAGGAGTCGGGCGAAGTGCGCCGCCTGGCCGGGGTCGGCGAGGGTGAGCAGCTCCTCCAACTGGTCGACGAAGAGCAGCAGCCCCCGCCCGCGTCCATGCGTCTCGCGCAGCGCCTGTCCCAGCCAGGCCGGCGTGTCCGTGAGGGCGGTGACGAGCTCCGCCTCCCTTCGCCCCAACACCGGCGCGAGCGCCGCCGCCAGCGCTTCGAGCGGGCGGTGGCCGGGCCACAGCGTGACGACGTGCGGCTCGCGCCCGTCGCCCAGGTCTCCGGCCGCCACCCGGGGCAGCACGCCCGCGCGGCACAGCGAGGACTTGCCCGTCCCGGAGTCGCCAGCGACGAGCACCAGCGGCCGCGTGCGCAGGCGCTCCAGCACGGCGCGGATGTCGCCCTCGCGTCCGAAGAAGAGCGCCCGGTGCTCGGCCGCGAACGGCGCGAGCCCTCGATAGGGATTGCCGGCCGCCAGCGGCGCGGGCGCGATGGAGCGCTCCAACTGCTCCAGGGATTCGCTCAGCGCCTCCGCCGAACCGAAGCGCTCCAGCGGATCCACCGCGAGACAGCGCTGGATGAGGGCGGCGAAGTCGGGGTCCACCTCCGTGCCCAGCGCGGCGCGGGTCGGGGTGTCCTCGGGCCTTCGCGAGGCGCGGCGGGGCACCTGACCCGTGCACAGCTCATGGAGGATGAGGCCCAGCGCATACAGGTCGCTGCGGGCGGACGCCGGGCCTCCCGTGAGCACCTCCGGCGCCAGGTAGGGCAGGGTGCCCACGAGCAGCGGCGAGCCCGAGGCCAGCTCCGCGCCCACCTCGACGCGCTCGGCGAGGCCGAAGTCGAGCAGCTTCACCTCGCCTTCGCGCGTGACGAGCGCGTTGGAGGGCTTGAGGTCGCGGTGCAGGACGCCCTGGCGGTGCGCCGCAGCCAACCCCCGCGCCAGGCCCACGCCCAGGGACAGCACCCGGCGCCACGGCACCGGCAGGGGCAGCTCCGCGAGCGTCTCGCCGACGACGTACTCGGAGACGATGTACGGATGGCCGTCCACCGCGCCCACGCTGAACACGCTGACGATGTTCGTGTGTTGCAGCCGCGCGAGCGCCCGGGCCTCCGTGGTGAACAGGTCGCGGAAGCGTTCATCCGGCTGCGTCGCCGCCATGAACTTCACCGCCACGCGCCGGTCCAGTGACGTGTCGTGCGCCAGGTAGACGATGCCCATCCCGCCCCGGCCCAGCGGGCGCTCCAGGCGGAACGCATCGAACGACGGCGGCGGTGTCCAGGGCTCCGGCTCCGGCGGCGGCAGCCGGTCCGTCTCCCTCTCGTCCGAGGGCTCCAGGTCCTCCACGGACGAGCGCTGGATGCCGGGCGTGAGCGTGGCCAGCATGCTCCGGCACTCGTTGCACCCCGCGGCGTGGCGGTGCACCTGCGCCAGCGCTTCGTCCGTCAGCTGATCCTCCAGGAGCTGGACCAGGATGTCGTCGGTCAGACAGCTGGAAGGGGGCGCGTTCACGGAGTGGGGACCTTCACGCTAGCCACGTGGCGCGCGGGGTTCAATGACACACGCGGACACGACATCCCGCACCGTGCGGGAGACGCGCGTGGGGGGCGGGTCGGGGCGCGGCATGGTATGGCGTTGCCATGTCCCAGGTGTCCGCACTGGCCACGACCTTCCTCTCGCACACGAAGACGCGCTTCGTGGCCCCCTCGCCGGAAGCGCTCGCGGAACTCGACGCCCTGCTGACGCACGCCTGGGAGGACGCGCAGGCCCGCTGGCCCGGCATTCCGCTGCCCGCCGAGCGCTTCGTGACCCATGTCGCGGAGCGGCTCCCTCCGGCCAGCCCCACCGCGCCCGTCGCGCCGCTCGTCTCCGCCCTGTCCCTGCCGGAGCTGTACCTGGCGTGCGCGTGCCTCCAGGGCCACTCCGTGGCGCTGGAGGCCTTCGAACGCCACTACCTGGCCCGGCTGCCGGAGCGGCTGCGGAGCCTCCGCCAACCCGACTCGATGATCGACGAGGTCCGCCAGCGCGTGGGCGTGAAGCTCCTGGTGGCCAACGCGGGCCACGCGCCCGCCATCGCGGACTACACGGGGCGTGGCGGCCTCTTGAGCTGGGTGGTCGTCATCGCCAGCCGCATCACCAACAAGCTGCGTGGGCAGGAGAAGCCTTCCACGGGGGACGACGCGGAGGAGCTGTTCAAGGCGCTGCCCGCGCAGGGTCTGGATCCGGAGCTGGACGTGATGAAGCGCCGCCACCACGCGGCCTTCCGTCAGGCCGTGCGGGAAGCCGCTGCCACGCTGTCGGCCGAGGACCGCCATCTGCTCCGCCTCCACTTCGCCGACCGGCTCTCCACGTATGAAATGGCGCCGCTCTTTCGCGTCAACCAGTCCACCATCTCCCGCTGGCTGAAGCGGGTGCAGCAGCAGGTCTACACGGAGACCCGGCGCCGCCTGCAGGAACAGCTGGGCCTCTCCACGGAGGACTTCCAGAGCTTCATCGCCTTCGTGGACAGCCAGCTGGACCTGACCCTCAGCCAGCTCCTCGACGAGAAGCGCGAGCCCTCGTCGGAAGGCTGAGCTACTGCACGCGCGCGGGCTCCGCCTTCGGAGGGCCATAGGACAGGTTGCGCAGCAGCGTGGCCCCGGGCTTCACGTCGCCGCGGCGAACCGTGCACACCTCTCCCTCATCGCGTGCGTCCGCCGTGTCCGCCTGGAACCGGCCGGGGCACTCCTGGAGGATGACGTCCAGCGCGCGGCCGTCTCGGGTGCGGGAGAGGCAGGTGGCGCCGTCGGGAGCCCAGGCTGCTTCGAAGGACCCCTTCGCCGGGTCCCACTCCCTCGTGACTTCCGTCGCGCGCTCCAGCACGCCCATCCGGTCGTAGATGTCGATGGTGGTGTCCTGGCGCGTGTGGCTCCGGCCGTTGCCGCAGTAGTCCGCGCGGGCCAGCCGCGTGCACGCCTGGTGGAGGCCGGCCAGCGACTTCCCGTCCCGCGAGGCCCAGGGCGCGTAGCCCCAGAGGATGCACTTGGAGATGGCGCCGTTCTCACACGCGAAGGTGACCCGGTCCGCAGCCTCGGCGTGGGCGCCGCTCGCGTCCCACACGCCGCCCACCGCCAGCGCCCGAGGCGCGGGAGAGCGGTCCAGCGCGACGCAGGGGTTCTCCCATTCGCGCGCCACGGGGTTCCACGCTTCGATGCGGTAGAAGACGCGGGTGGGGTCGTCCGCCGCGGGCTCCGCGCCGCAGATGGCCACCTCCACGGGCTTGCCGTCGCTGGCGGTGCCCTGGAGCACGGTGCCCACCACGTCGCTCACCGTCGCCCGGGTCTCCGGTGGGGGGACCGCCCACAGCCGGCCATTTTCGAAGCGCAGGCCCGTCACCCCGTCCTCCGCCTGCCGGGGCGCGTCCAGCGCCACGGAGACGAGCACGCTGGTGCGCTCCTCTGTCTGCTTCTCCGGATCCCAGCCGCGCTTGGTTCCCCACAGCATCGTGCCCTGGGGCCGGGCGATGCGCTGGGCCGTCTGGGATTGGCACCGGCGCGCGTAACGCTCGGCGTCGGTCGGGCCGCTCACGGACCGGGCGGGCCCGGGCTTCGGGGCGGCAGCGGGCGGCGCGGCCTGTCCTTGCGCGGACAGGAGCAGGAACAGGCACACCGGCAGGGTTCGGAAGGGCGCGTTCATCGCTTCCGATGAGACCCCGGGTCATAAATCGATGCACGGAATCCGTCCGCCCCCCGCACGGGGCTGTCAGTCCCAGCCCCGCAGCTGGACACGCACGCGCCGCAGCAGCAGGTCCCACTCCTGGCGCTTCAATGTCGCCATCACGCGCCCGGTGACGATGGTGAGGCCCGTGAGCGTCATCACCAGGAAGCCGATGCGGTGGTCCCGCAAGCCCGCGTCGAGCAGGTTGGCCACCACGTCCAGGAGCAGGAACAGCGTCCCCAGCGCCAGGTAGGCGCGGATGCGCAGGGCCATGCCCACGGCCACCCCCAGAAGACAGACAGCGCCGAAGACAATCGCATACGTGCCATCCTCGGACTGGCCCATGCTGGCCGTCAGCTTCGCCGCCGCGGGCACATAGAGCAGCAGTCCGCCCAGGATGCGCACCGCGTTGCGAGCCGCGTGCGGGAGGCTGGACGTGAAGAGCTGTCCCATCATCAGGAGCAGCAGCCCGAGCGGTGCCAGGTAGATCTCCAGCCCCTCCAGCCCGAACGCGAGCGCGGCGATGAGCAGCGCCAGGTTGCAGGCCGCCGCGGCGAATGCACCGAACATCCGGCTGCGCTCCACCGCGCCCAGCGCCGCGTACAGCAGGCCGGAGCCTCCCGCGAACAGGGCCGCATCGCCCGTCGCGTCGCGGGGGAGGATGAGCGCCACCGCGATGGGTAGCAGTGCCGCGAACCGCCGCGTCGCCTGCTCCACGGGACGCACGCCCGCCCTGCGCGCCAGCACCGTCACGCCCACGAGGACGAAGCCCAGCGACAGCGCGAAGAGGGCGTCATGCTCGGGGCGGAGTCCCTGCGCGTACAGCCCACGCACCAGCGCGTAGACGCCCACCACCGCCATTTGCACGAAGTAGACATGGCGGCCCGTGTGCTCGCGCCACGCGGCGTGCAGGGACACGCCCACGGCCAACCCGATGGCCGCCAGCGCCACGGGCAGCACGTCCTCGGAGGCCTGGCCTCCCACGGCGACGGCCGCGAGCAGCGCCGCGCTCGCCATCAGCCACAGGTCGCGGCCCCAGCCCATGCCTCCCGCGACGTCGCTCCGGCGGCGGGACGTCACGCGTCGAGCGACGTGGAGGGCCAGCGCGCTCCCCGCGGCGGCCAGCGCCAGCGTGTCGCCGGCCTTGGTGAAGAGCTCCAGGTACGTCGGTCTCTCCGGGTCGGGGCTCCACGCGAGGAAGACCATCCCCATCGAGACGACGGCGCCTCCGACGACCATCGTCCCGAGCCCCGCGATGAACCCGGCGAGCGCCCCGCGCCACTGGAAGGCCGCCACGAGCAGCGCCGCCGACAGGAGCCCCAGCGTCAGGGGGAAGGCGAAGGACATCATCCATTGGCCCGCGAGCCCCGAGATCATCTCCAACACGAGGAGGGGCACCGCCATCGTCGATGAAGTGTGCCCTTCGACGGCCAGCGCATACACCGTGGCCGCGATGAAGTAGGGCATCACGGCCAGATGGGCACGCAGCCGCGTGCGGCCCCCGTCGTGGCCCCGCCGCTTCGCGATCCAGGGTGCGACGACCACCACCCCGAGCCCCAGCAGCGCCAGCGTGGGGCCCGGCCACGGTTCGAGGTGCGGCATCAGGTGGGCCAATGCATGGACGAGCAGCAGGAGCCCCAGGCCCACCACGCCGCGCCCACGTGCCCGCGCGCCGCCCACGAACAGCACTGCACCGGTAGCGAGGACGAGGTCCGCCGACAGCACGCCGGGCTGGAAGAAGGCCGCCACCGCCACGAGCACCACGGCGGTGAGCGTTTCCCGGCTCAGGGCATCGAGGAAGGGCCCCGACGTGTCATCGGTGCGCAGGGACAGCAGCCGCCGGAAGAACGCACGGGCCGCGTCCATCCGGGCCACCGCGACCGCGAACACCGCGTAGACGAGCCCGGCCGCGGCGATACCGGCGAACGCCTGCTGCCACAGGAGGAACTCGCTGCTGCCCGGAGGCATCCAGGCCGCAGGGTGCAGCCAGTCCAGTGACGGGCTGATGCTGTCCACCGCCGTGGCGCGGATCCACTGCCCGTCGGGAGGCAGCAGAGCCACCAGCGGACTTCCAAGCAGCGACAGTTGCGCGGCCCAGAGCGCGGCGCCGGGAATCCCCAGCAGGAGTCCCCAATGCGCCAGGACCCGCGAGCGGAACGAGGCCGCGAGCAGGACCGTGAGCAGCGCCGGCCCCAGCACCAGGAGCGGCGGCACCAGGCCCAGCGCGCGTGACGGAGCCGGCAGGCCCACGACGAGCGCGGACTTCAGGAGCAGCACGGCCAGCACGGCCACGCCCAGGTGCGGCACCGCGTGGTACAGCGGCCCGTGCTTGGGTCTCTCCAGACGCTGGGCCACCCACGGCCCCACGCGCCGCAAGCCCAGCGCCAGGAACCACAGCGCGATGCCGATGAGCGGCAGGCGCCACGCGCTCACGTCGGGCGGAAGCGGCCGGCCCGCGCGATTGACGGCCCCGGTGAGCGCGATGAATCCACCGCTCAGGGCGAGCGTCACCACCGAACCCCGCAGCTGGAACGCCACGAAGCCACGCGACACGAACGCCAGGAGCGCGCCCGCCGTGAGCAGCACGCCCGCGAGCAGGGCCACCGGACGCTCGGCGCTGTCGGGCAGGGCGATCCAGTTGACGAGCGTGATGACCGCGAGCACGGCCTGCACGAGCGCCGCGCCCGCGAAGCCATCCGTGAACAGCGGCCGTCCCCGCGCACCGAAAGGCAGCGGGAAGACGTCCAGCAGCCGCCGGCCCTTCACCGTGTCGAGACCCTGGCCGCGAAGCATCGCGAACAGCGCGAAGCCGAAGCCCAGGCCCGCCGCCACGAGCGCGGCCCGCGCCGAGGTGAAGTCGGAGACCGTGCCCAGTCCCTGCGACACCGTGAGCGCGAGCCCCATGGCCGCCAGGAAGCCGACGAGCCGGCTGCCATCGCGCCGGACGCGAAGCAGCAGCACCCCCGTGGCCACCGCCGAGGGCACGCAGGCAAGCACCGTCGAGAAGGGCACCGCGACACCCGAGAGCGCATCCGGCAACACGGGCGCGACCCCCAGCGCCCGAGCCACCCCGAGCGCGGCGATGACAAGAGACAGGTCCTCCAGGGGCCGGAACGCGTCCCGCAGACCCTGACGCTCCATCCACGCGGACTGCGCGAGCCCAGCCAGGCCATAGAGCACCGCCGCGAGCGCGAAGACGCCCAGGTCCGTCGCGCTGGACGCGAGCCACGGAGTCCCGTCCACGGCAGAGCGCGCCCCGAAGAGCAACGCGACACCGCCCAGGTAGTGGAGGCCCCGCCACCGCCACCGCCCCGCGAAGTGGGCCGCGAACGCGATGACCGCACCCGTGTACGCCTGGGGCCAGGGCGCGTTCGTCCCCTGCACCCACGCCAGCACGGAGAACGCGGGCATCGTCGCCAGCGAGGCGACGACACCCCACGCGAGCATCCGGTTGCGCACGACAGCGGAGAACGTCACGCGCGCCAGGAGAATCAACCCAGCCGCCACCGCCGCGACGCCGAAGCACCACCACGCCGGAGAATCCGGTGCCTGCACGCGCGCGACCAACGCCCCCGCGAGCAGCGCCGCCATGACGGCCGGATGCACCAGGGCCCGCCGGCGGAACTCCAACAAGAAGAAGACGAGCGCGGCCAGCACGGGCGCGCAGACGGATGCCGTATCCACCCAGGTGTCCTCGCCCGGGAAGACCGAGAAGGCGCCGAGCGCCCCCGCGAGCGCGCCGCTGGCGACCACCGCGTGCGCCAGCGTTTCGGACACCGGGGCCGCGCGGGGATGGGCCGCCCGGACGGCCTCCGAGGACGCTCCCGCCGCCACCACCGCGCCCAGCGCCACCGCCCACAGCACGAGCCCCGCGAACAGGGGCGCCCCCGGCTCCAGCGCATCGAACCCGGAGGGGCCGCTCGCCACGCAGAAGACCGCCAGCCAGAGCGCGCCGTACAGCGCGGCGCCCACCCCAGCGAACGAAGCCGTGCCCGCCCGTGCCCGCCACACCGAGGCCCCCAGCGCCACCACGCCCGCGCATGCGCACAGCGTACGCAGCCAGGGCGCGTCGCCCCAACCCATCAGCGGGAGCCCCGCCAGGAGCGACGGGAACAGCGCCACCGCGAAGGACGTGGCGGAAGCCCCGCGCCACAGCCGTCCCGCTGCCCGCAGCGGAAGGAGCGCGACGGCCGCGACACCGAACGCGGCGGGAACGCCCACCGCGGGCATCAGCGCCACCAGGGCCGACAGCGCGATGAACACCACCGGCAGCAGTGCGAGCCCGATGCCCGCGAGCACGCGCCCCGCGGACCGAGAGCGCCGCGCCAGGAACGCACCCAGCCCGATGAAGGCCGCGTGGTAGCCCAGCAGCGCGCCCGTAACGATGAGCTGCCGGGGCACTCCACCCAGCGCCCGCCACGCCTCGCGGACGCCCATGAGCGAGCCGCCCAGCACGAGCACCGCGCCGAGGAACCACCAGATGTACTCGTTGAGGCGGGGAGGGTTGTCGCCCTCGTCGAGCGCGATGACCGCCTCCAGCCCGCTGCCGCCCAGTGAGTCCAGGTGCCCCCGGCCGAACAACGCCTGACCCGACCCCAACGCCGAACCCATGTCCTCCTCGCTGGAGGACTCGCCGTCATCTTGCGTCACCACCCGCCGCCGCGCCGCCTGCTCCCGCTCCGCCCGCGCCGTCTCATCCAGCGAACTCGCGAGCGAGGCCAACCACCCCGGACGCCACCCGCCCGCGCGACGCAGCGAACCGGCCACGTCATCCGCCCAGGCCTCCACGCGCGCCGCGGAGTCGAGCGCCGGTTCCACCGGAACCGGAACCACCACGGCTTCGAGCGCGGGCACCTCCGGAACGCTCGCGACCGCCTCAGCAGGCACAGCGAGCGAGGCCTCCAGCCGGTCCGCCGTGGCTGGATCCACCAACCCGTCGAAGCGCCAGTGCTCGATGCGCCGTCGCATCCGCGCCAGCACGAAGTCATCCAGGTGCCGCCCGGCGGCGGGCACGAGGGCGGCACCGCACTCCGGGCACAGAGGCCCGGAGTCCGGCGCACGCGGTTCCGTACAGGCAAGACAGAGCATGTGCGTCAGCATACCGGACCGCCTCCACCCGGAGTGCCGTCCCTGGAGACACTGTCACTTCAGGGAGCCCGGCCATGGCCTCCACGGCCGGGCTCCCCCCACGCCGGGCCTACAGACCGTCGTGGTAGCACCAGCCGGTGGTGCGGTCGTAGCCGCCACCGGACAGCGGGTAGTTGATGAAGCCCAGCTCCTCGCCCGGACCGCACTCCGACCGGGCGCGGGTGTAGGGCTGGCACTTCGTCTGGCCGTTCAGGCTGACGCACGCGCCGCGCGCCCCTTCCGTGCCGCAGAACTCGGCATAGGTCTTGGTGCACGTCTCACCAATCAGGGCGGGGTCGAAGTCGAAGCCGAGGGGCTCCAGGACCGACTGCTCGATGCACGTGCCGTAGACGCCGCAGACCGTCCCCGTGGGGCAGCCGGGGACCGCCGCCATCGGGTCGCACGTCTTCAGGCACTGCCGGTCATCCGTGAACAGGTCGGAGCACGCGAAGCCCTGCGCGCAGTCCGTCGTCGCCGGGTGGTTGGCGTCCGCCGCGGGCGTGTGGGTGCAGGCCGCGCCCTGCGTGCCCGTGCCCTGCGACTTCTCCAGCGTGCCGTCATCCGCGAAGTAGTTGTCCGCCACGCAGGTGTGACCCGGCACGTTCGCCGTCCACGAGCCCTCGCGCGGGTCGCAGCCCATGGGACGCAGGGTGTTCCAGGTCGCGAAGCGGATCCACTTGCACTCGCCACCCGGGACCACCGCGCTGCCCTTGTAGGGCGCGCTGAGCGGCGCCGCGTTCACCGACTCGCGCAGTGTCACGTTGTAGAGCACGCCCACCGACTGCTGCGGCGACACCTTGAGCGCCAGCAGCAGGGCGCCGGTGTCCGCCACGAACAGCTTCTGGCCCGTCGTGCCCGCGTCCTGGTAGCCCCAGACGCACTGCTCGCAGGTGAAGGTGTTGGCGCCACCGGCCGCCAGGTCATGCACGCCCGTCGCCGTGTTCACGTCCAGCCGGACGAACGCCGTGTCCTTCAGCGCCGGGTCTCCCAGGCCGTTGAACGTGCCCTGATAGGTCGGCTGTCCGCCGTACATCACCGGCGTCAGCTGGACGCCGTTCGACAGCGCGCCCATGGTGATCTCGCTACACCCCGCGGGTGGGGTGAGCTCATGCGCCTGCGCTTCCAGGACCTTCGCCTGCTCTTCCTGGGCGGGGGCTTGCTCCTGCGGCTGAGGCTCCACGGCACAGCCCGTCAGCGCCAAAGAAAGCACCGCGCTCCAACGCCACGCACGAAACCCGAGGCTTCGAGTCGTCATTGTCATTCTCTTGGATGGTGGTTCAGGCTGTCAGGGGGGGGGACAGCCGATCCGGGGAGCCCGGATGCGCTATTGATTATGTGAGGGTGTCTTGAATTGACAGTTCAATTCGACATTGCGACGCGACTGTTGTTGTCGTGAAATCCGTTGCGTATGGGATGGGAACACCCTTCAGGAGTTTCACTCCTGGAGGGTCTCCGGTCTCGATGGGCACGAATGTGAAACGAATCAATTGCAGCGGCGGCATCGGGTGCCGCCATTTCACGTACCATCGGGGTCTGACACTCGCGGTGCTAGGGCTTCTTGTTGCGCTCCCGCAACGCCTTGCACGGGTCGTCCTCCGGCATGGCTGGCGTGAACCACACGTAGTCGTAGGGCAGGGTGGTGGCGCCAACGACAGCCGCGTAGTCCTGGGGGTTCAGCGCCTCCGGTGACACCTCCAGCAGCGCCACGCTCAGCACGGTGACGTCCTTCACGCGGCGCTCCAGGTGCGCGGGGACGCCCCGGTCGTTCCGGACGTGGCCGTTGCCGGTGATGAGGACCGCGCCGTCCGCGGGCACGGTCTCCAACAGCCGGTCCGCCATCATCGCGTCGCGCGCCCGCTGTGCCAGCGCCATGGGCTCCAGCATCTCCTGGGGAAGCTGTCCGCAGTGCGAGCGGTCCAACTCCTCACGCACTGCCTTCGCCTCCGCTTCGGGCACGGGCGCCTCCAGCCCCAGGCGCGAGCGCAGGTCGGAAGGAAGCGCCTCTGGCCCCTTCATCACCAGCTCCCGCACCTGTGCGCGGGGCAGGTTGGCGGCGACGATGGGCAGGTGCGCCTGGAGGCCCACGGCGAACACCGGCGCGTAGAGGCTGAAGGCGGGCCAGCCGCTGCGCTCCCAGCCCACCGCCTTCGCCAGTCCCTCCACGTCCTCCGGCCAGGCCTTCAGCGCCGCGTCCACGGCGGGCTGCTGCGTGACGTCCAGCATCTCGAAGGCGAGCGCGGGACGCTGGCCGGAGTCCGTCCTCGCGCGCACCAGCTCCGCCTGGAGCCGGTGGTGGTCCGGGTGGTCGTGCCGTTCGCCCAGGAGCACGAAGCGTGCGGGCACCACCGTCGCGCGCAGGGCGCTCTCGTCCACGAAGCGGCTTCCCGCCACGTCCCAGATGCGTCCCACCAGCGGGTGGTCCCGGTACAGCGTCGTGGCCCACTCCCGCGCGGGAGGAGGGGACGGCTGCTGCCTGCTGGCGCAGCCCAGGGACAGCGCGAGGACGAGGCCGAAGGGAATTCGCGTCATCCCGCCATCTCACCCAGACCGCGCGGGGATTGCCCGTCTGAAAACGGCGGGGCCCCTGCTCCCGGACACTGCGTCCGGGGAGCCCACCGGCGGCGGCCCGCCTGCCCCCATGGAGAAGGGGTGGGCAGGTTCGAGGCCCCTCGGCTGAGAGGCCCTGCCTGGTAGGCGACGGAAAGGGCCGTCTGGCGGACTCCGGCGTTGAAGTGGGGAGACCGGCTGGCTACGTCCACCTCAGGTCCCCTCGTCCACGCGTCCCGCAACTCCTCGAGCCTCCCCTGAGCCGTCCGACGAACGAACAGAGCGCGCCGCAGACGGCCGGAGCCGCAGGGGCCGCGCCGCGTCCCGAAGGATGGCTGGAGTCGTTGCGCGGCGGCAGCGTGATGGGCCAGCTCATCCTGGAGCGGGACTGGTCCGGGACGCCGCTGGGGCCCATCGCGTCATGGCCGCCGACACTGCGCACCCTGGTGAGCATGTGCCTGACGACGCGCTTCCCCATGTTCATCTACTGGGGGCCGGAGCGCGTGCAGCTCTACAACGACGCGGGCATTCCCATCATGGGCGCCAAGCATCCGGACCATGCACTGGGGCCGCTGCGCGAGGTCTTCCCGGAGCTGTGGCACCCGCTTGGCAGCATGTTCGACGAGCTGGAGCGCACCCGGCAGGCGAACTGGGCTGAGAGCCAGTCGCTGCCCATCCAACGGGGTGGTTTCGCCGAGGAGGCCTACTTCACCTGGTCCTACACCCCGGTGCTGGATGACGACGGCAAGGTGGTGGGCTTCTACACGCCGGCCCTGGAGACGACGGGGCAGGTCCTGGGGCAGCGGCGTTTGCGCACGCTGCACCTCCTCACCCAGCGCACAGGCGGCGCGAGCTCCGTGGAGGAGGCGTGCCGGGCCGGCCTGGACGCCCTGGGGGAGAACCCCGCCGACCTGCCCTTCACGTGGCTCTACGTCACGGACGCGGACGGGGCACGGGCCTCGCTCGTGGGCTCCACCGGCATGGGTGCCCGGAGCGCGGCGGTGCCCGCGCACTTCGACCTGCGCGCGCCGGAGGCTGGAGGGCCCGCGGGCGGGCTCCTGGCTCCGGTGGCGGGCACGCGCCAGGCCTGGCGGGTGGGCGACGTGAATGGGTGGCTTGGCGCACCGCTGCCGTCGGAGGTCGCGGAGCCGCCCCGGCCCGCCCTGGTGCTGCCGCTGCCGCACGCGGAAGGGGACCGGGACCTGGGCTTCCTGGTGGTGGGCCTGAGCCCCTTCCTGAACCCCGAGGGGGAGTACCGGGGCTTCCTCGAGCTGGTGGCGGGGTCGCTGGCCACGGCCGCCTCCAGTGCGCGTTCGCGGCAGGAGGCCGTGGAGCGGATGGAGCGGCTCGCGGCGCTGGACCGGGCCAAGACGGCCTTCTTCAGCAACGTGAGCCACGAGTTCCGCACGCCCCTGACGCTGATGCTCGGGCCCGTGGAGGACGCGCTGTCGGATCCGACGGAGCCGCTGGCCCCGCGTCTGGCGGAGCGGCTGTCCATGGTGCAGCGCAATGCCACCCGGCTGCTCAAGCTGGTCAACACGCTGCTCGACTTCACCCGAGCGGAGGCCGGACGCGTGCGCGCGGCCTTCCAGCCCACGGACCTGTCCGCCTTCACCGCGGAGCTGGTGAGCCAGTTCGAGTCCATCGCGAAGCGAGCCCAGCTCACCCTCACGCTCGACCTGCCGCCGCTGACAGAGCCCGTCTGGGTGGACCGCGAGATGTGGGAGAAGATTGTCTTCAACCTGCTCTCCAACGCGATGAAGTTCACGTTCGAGGGAGGCGTCCACGTCCGGCTGCACATTGAGGACGGCCAGGCGCGGCTGACGGTCCGGGACACCGGCAGCGGCATCCCGGAGGCGGAGCTGCCGCACATCTTCGAGCGCTTCCACCGCGTGGAGAACGCCCGTTCGCGCAGCCACGAGGGCAGCGGCATTGGCCTGAGCCTGGTGCAGGAGCTGACGAAGCTGCACGGAGGCACCGTGGACGTGACGAGCACACTGGGGCAGGGCACGACCTTCTGTGTCGCGGTGCCCCTGGGTAACAGTCACCTGCCGCGCGAGCAGCTCGTCCCCGAGGGAAGAGGTCCCGCGCACTCCGTCGAGCGGAGCGCGTCCGCCTACGTCGAGGAGATCCGCGGATGGCTGGCGCCGACGGGCCCGGAGGATGGGGCGCGAACTTCGGAAGGAGTGAGGGCCACTCCGCTGCTGCCACCCATGTCCGCGAGGGTGCTGGTGGTGGACGACAACGCGGACCTGCGCAAATACATCACGGGGCTTTTGGACGCGTCGGTGACGGTGGAGACAGCGGAGGACGGCTACGCCGCGCTCCAGGCCATCCGCGCGCGCCCGCCCGACCTGGTGTTGAGCGACGTGATGATGCCGCGCCTGGGCGGCTTCGGCCTGCTGCGCGAGCTGCGCGCGGATCCCCGGCTGCGGGCCATCCCCTTCGTCCTCTTGTCAGCGCGCGCGGGCGAGGAGGCTTCGGTGGAGGGCCTGGAGGCGGGCGCGGATGACTACCTGGTGAAGCCCTTCTCCGCGCGCGAGCTGGCGGCGCGGGTGCGCACGCAGCTGGAGATGGCGCGGGTGCGCAGGGAGGTGGCGGAGCTGTCGTCGCGCGAGGCGGTGTTGCAGGACGCGGTCCGAGCGCGGGACGAATTCCTGTCGGTGGTGAGCCACGAATTGAAGACGCCTCTGGCGGGCTTCCGGCTCCAGTTGGATCTCATCGAGCGGGGCCTGGGGCCGGACGCGCACGCCCGGTTGGGAGAGCGGCTCCTGTTCACGCGGAGGCAGGTGCACCGCCTGGCCACGGTGGTGGAGACGCTGCTCGATATGTCTTTGCTGTCCTCGGGGCCGGTGCACCTGAAGGTGGAAGACATGGACCTCGCCGCGTTGGTGACGGAGGAGGTGGCCCTGGCGCGGGAGGAGCTGTGCCGCGAGGGCTGCGAGGTGACCTTGCGGATCGCGGGTCCGGTGCGGGGCCGCTTCGACAGGGCGCGCCTGGAGCAGGTGGTGCAGGGCCTGCTGTCCAACGCGTTGAAGTACGGACCGGGCAAGCCGGTGGAGGTGCACGTGGAGCAGGTGGGCCCGAGCGCGCGCCTGACGGTGGTGGACCACGGCATGGGCGTGCGCCCCGAGGACCGGGAGCGCATCTGGCAGCGCTTCGAGCGCGCGGTGTCCGTGCGCAACTTCGGAGGCCTGGGCCTGGGCTTGTGGATCGCCCGCCAGGTGGTGGATGCCCACGGCGGCACCGTCGGCCTGTCCGAGACGCCAGGGGGCGGCGCCACCTTCACGGTGTCACTGCCCCTGGCGGGACCGCAGGCCTGACGGGTTGCTACTTCTTTTCGGGCGCGAACGAGTTGATCGTCAACCAGCCGGAACAGGCGACGAGCCTGCGAGGGCCGTACTCACCCGTACACGCACGAAAGGAGATTACAGGTTTGTTGGGATAGTTCCGCTCGCAAGACTTGGAGGTTCCCGCGCCATTGGGATTCCAGCACTGCGTATTGCTTCCCGTGTTGTGGTTGATGATGTCCGCCACGGCGGAGTGACCATCCGCCAAAGTGTCGTGGACCGTGAAGGTGTCGGTGGCGGGGGTGTAGGTCACGGTCACGCCAGAGACAAGATTGGTCTGCACCGCGCTCTGGGAGACATTGCCTTCCGACCCGGCCTGCGGCTCCTGGGTTTCGCCCTCCTCGGGCATCCCACCACAGCCGAACAACAATCCACCCACCACCAAGGCCAGCGCAGGAATCGAACGGGCCATCGGTTTCCCCTGAGTCTGTGAATGCGTGAGCGCATCCATAGATAGAAGGGATAGTTTTGTTTTACTGCTATGTCAAACTGGTCACGAATTCCTTCTTTAGGTATATATTTGTGGCGCCCTTGAGGCGACAAGGTCCGCACTCCCCGTGAGAGGGGAGGCGGGCCTTGGGTGTCAGGCATTGACGGTCCAGACGGCTACTTGGAATCCACCACCAGCACCATCCACCGGTCGGTGGCGTGGTCGATGCGCAGGTTGGCGGCACCGGCCTCCTGGAGCTGCTGCACGATGCGCTCCAGGAACTGGAGCTGCTCCGCGGACGCGTCCACGAACACGTTGCGCGCGCCCGGGCCCTTCGCCTTCGGCTTCTTCGCCGGCACCGCACCCGCGTGCAGCTCCGGCGTCGCCGCGGCCTTCAGCAGCGTCCCCGCGTCCTCCGCCGTCACCTCGGCCCGCTCGTCCTGCACTTCCACGTCCTGCTCCTCCTTGGGGGCGGCGACCGGAGCGGCGGGCTGCGAGGACAGCTCCTTCTTCGCCTGTTCGCGCAGCTCGTTGAAGGTGCGCAGGTTGATGGTCGCGCCGAAGCGGTCCTTGAAGCTCTCCAGGGCGTCCTGGCGGCTCAGGTCGGGCTGGTTGCGGAAGAGGTCGAGCAGGAACGCGTGACGCTCCTGCGACTGCTCCTGGGAAGTCCTGGGCATGGTGTCGGGCTCCGGCGGTGTGGCCGCTCGTAAAAGGCGGCGCACCTATACCCGAGCCTCCCCCCGGAACGAAAGTCAGGGGGCTCCTACCGCCCGCGCGGGCCCGGACGCGGCGTGCGGCCCCCACCCCGAGGCCCGGACGGACGTGGCTGCGCCGGCCGGGGCCACGCGTTCGTCGCCAGGCCCTCCCCGGCTTCCGCGTTCTCCGAGGCGCGCCGCAGGCGCGAGGCCTCCGCGGCGGACTCCGGCGGCACCAGCGCCTTGGGGCCCCGTCCAATCAGGTCCTCGCGCCCGGCCAGCTTCAGCGCCTCGCGCGCCAGCGGCCAGTGCTCCGGGTTCCAGTAGAGCAAGAGCGCCTTCTGCAGCCGCTTCTCGCGCAGGCCCTTGGCCGTGTACACGGGCTCCATCTTCAGCGGGTCCAGGCCCGTGTAATACATGGCCGTGGCCACCGACATGGGCGTGGGGATGAAGTCCTGCACCTGGCGGGGCCGCTTGCCCTTCTCCTTCAGCCACTGCGCCAGCATCACCATGTCCTCCAGCGTGGAGCCGGGGTGGCCGCTGATGAAGTAGGCGATGTCGTACTGCTCCTTGCCCGCGTCCTCGCTGGCGCACGCGAACATGTTCTGGAAGCGCTCGAAGCTCTCGATGCCGGGCTTCTTCATCTTCTCCAGCACGCGCGGCGACACGTGCTCCGGCGCCACGGACAGCTGGCCGCCCACGTGGTGCGCCGCCAGCTCCTTCACGTACTCCGGCGAGCGCTCCGCCAGGTCGTACCGCACGCCGCTCGCGATGAAGACGTGCTTGATGCCCGGCTCCTCGCGCACCTGCTTCATCAGCGAGATGAGCGGCCCGTGGTCCGTCTGGAGGTTCTCGCACACGCCCGGGTGCACGCAGGACAGCTTGCGGCAGCGGCTCTCGATGTCCTCGCTCTTGCACTTGAGCTTGTACATGTTCGCCGTGGGCCCACCCAGGTCGGTAATCGTCCCCCGGAAGTCCCCCATGCGCCGCACCTCGCGCACCTCGCGCAGCACGCTCTGCGCGGAGCGGCTCTGGATGACGCGCCCCTCGTGCTCCGTGATGGAGCAGAAGGTGCAGCCGCCAAAGCACCCGCGCATCAGCACCACCGAGTGCTTCACCGTCTCGTAGGCGGGGATGGGCTCCTTGTACATGGGGTGCGGCACGCGGTTGAGCTTCAGGTCATACAGCTCGTCCATGGCCACCGTGGCCGTGTCCCCGGGCTTCTGTCCGGCGCCGTCCTCCAGCGGCCGGGCGGGCGGGTTCATGTAGATGGCGCGGTTGCCGTGGCGCTGCGCGATGGCGCGCGCGTTGCCGGGGTTGGTCTCCATCTGGAAGTCCCGGCTCATCACCGCGAACGCGCGCGTGTCCGCCACCACCTCTTCGTACGACGGCAGCACCACCACCTTGTCGCGGTCCGCCGCGCGCTTCGCCGGGTCCGCCTCCAGGGCCTTCATCGCCGCGTCGTTGATGAGGTGCGCGGTGCCCCGGATGTCCTTCAGGTCCTCGATGCGCTCGCCCCGGTTGAGCCGGTCGGCGATCTCCCAGATGGGCCGCTCGCCCATGCCGAACACCAGCAGGTCCGCCTTGGCGTCGAAGAGAATGGAGCGGCGCACCTTCTCGCTCCAGTAGTCGAAGTGCGCGATGCGCCGCAGGCTGGCCTCGATGCCGCCCAGCACGACGGGCACGTCCGGGAAGGCCTCCCGGCAGCGCTGCGCGTAGACGATGGAGGCCCGGTCCGGCCGGCAGTTGGTGCGCCCGCCCGGGCTGTACTGGTCCTCCGAGCGGTTCTTCTTCTGGGCCGTCAGCCGGTTGAGCATCGAGTCCAGGTTGCCCGCCGCCACCCCGAAGAAGAGCCGGGGCGCCCCCAGCGCCTTGAAGGGCTCAGCCGAGTGCCAGTCCGGCTGGGGGATGATGCCCACCTTGAACCCCCGCCCCTCCAGGAAGCGCGCGATGAGCACCGGCCCGAAGGCCGGGTGGTCCACGTAGGCGTCGCCGCTCACGATGATGATGTCGCACTGCTCCCACCCCCGGGCCTGCATGTCGGCGCGGGTGACGGGGAGGAACGGGTGGGCGTAACGCGGAGTGATGGAGGCCATGGGCTTGGTTCCCCTCAACAGC
>NZ_RAWF01000102.1:0-32352 GCF_003612075.1 Corallococcus sp. CA041A | reverse complement strand
GGGGTGGGGTGGTGGGGCCGTTGAGGGAGGTGCGCGTAGCGTTCGGGCCGGATGGCAAGCCGCTGAGGATTCCGCAGGAGTTGGAGGAGCACCGCTTCCTGGCGGCTCGGCCGGTGGAGCTGCTCACGGACGTGCTGGCGGACGAGGCCGCGCGGGCACCGGCCTTCGGCCTGGACAATGCGTTGCGGTTGCCGTTCCGGGTGGCGGCGAAGACGGGGACGAGCCGGGCGCACGTGGACAACTGGGCGGCGGGCTTCACGCGCGAGCGCACGGTGGCGGTCTGGGTGGGCAACTTCGACGGCACGCCGATGCGCGGGGTGTCCGGCATCACGGGCGCGGGCCCGGTGTTCGCGCGGGTGATGGCGCTGGCGATGAGGGGCCTGCGCGCCGCGCCACTGGTGGACCGGAGCCACTTCGAGGCCGCGGAGATCTGCCCGCTGTCCGGCGAGCGCGCGGGCCCGAACTGTCCCGGCGCGATGAAGGAGGTCTACCTGCCGGGCACGGCGCCGCGCCACACGTGCACCATGCACCGTGGCGACGGCTCGCTGGACGTGGGCCCGGCGTATCTCGCGTGGGCACAGGCGGAAGGACTGGCCTCCACGTCCGTGAGCGCCGAGGGAGGGCCGGGAGCGCAGCCCGGCTTCATCCTGCCGGCGAACGGGGATGAGTTCCTGGTGGAGCCCGAGCTGCCCGAAAGCGCGCAGGCCGTGCCCGTGCGGGTGATGGCGCCACAGGGGGCGAAGCTGCTGGAGCTGCGCACGGACGACGGCCGCCGCATCGAGCTGCGCCCGCCCTTCGTGACACGACTGCCAGCGGTGGCGGGCGAGCGCCGGTTGGAACTCTGGGCGCCCGGTGGCTCCGAGCCGCTGGCGGTGACGCGGTTCCGGGTCCGATGAACGCAGCGGGCGTGGCCGTGCTCATCGCCGCGCTGGTGGCGGGCACGGCGCCTGGCGTCGAGAGTACGGGCGCGTTGGATGCCCCCTCGTCTGGGCGAAGCGCGCTGCGCCCGGTGGCTGATACGCAGGTCCGCTCCACTTCACGGTCCGCGCGGTCGTCGCCAGCAGCCAGCTCGCCGGCCGATGCGAGCGCGCCCTCCGCGCCTGCTGCCCGTGCGCGCAAGCCCACAGGCGATACTCAAGTCGGCCCCACTTCACGGCCCGCGCGGTCGTCGCCCGTAGTCAACTCACCGGTCGATGCGAGCGCGTCCTCCTCGCCTGCCGCCCGCGCGCGTCAGCCCGTGGCCGATTCCCAGGTCGACGTTCGCATCCTCTCCAAGCACCGGCCCGCGCGGCTGCGGCTGGACGGTCCGCGCTCGCTGGAGGTCGTTGCCTCGGGAGACACGCTCGTCGTGGACGGCCGCCCCCAGCCTCACGCCCTGCGACTCGATGCTGGCCGCTGGCATGTGCGTGGCCGTGGCTTGGACCGGCGCTATGAGGCCGCGCTTTCGCTGGAGGCCAGGGACGGTGAACTGATCGTCGTCGCCACCTTCGCGCTGGAGGCCTACGTCGCCGCCGTCACCGCGAGCGAGACCGAGGTCGACACCCCCTTCGAGGCGCTCCGTGCCCAGGCCATCACCGCGCGCAGCTATGTGCTCGCTTCCGGCAAGCGGCACGACGAGGCCCGAGCCTGCGATCTCACCCACTGCCAGGTCCTTCGCGGTGAGGGCTTCGCCCGCCACCTGCGCCGCGCGCGCGATGCCGCCCGCTCCACGGAAGGCGTCGTGCTGCGGCTGCCCGGTGGCGCAGTGGCCCTCGCTCCATTCCACGCGAGCTGCGGCGGACATACGGCCGAGCCCGTGGCGGTGTTCGGTGCCCCCGACCTCACCGGTGCCGCCGCCGTGCCCGACCGCTGTCCCGCGTCTCCGTGGCGCGCCGTCGTGCCTCGCGCGTTGGTGACGGCCGCCGCTTCGGTCGCGGTCGGCGGCCCCGCGCAGGCGGAGGACCTGCTGCTGGACCGGGACTCCAGCGGCGCGGTGGTGCGCATCGTGGACCGCGCTTCGGGACGCGAGGGCCGCGGCGACGCGTTCTTCCGCGCGCTCGGAGCACGTGCCGGTTGGGATCGGATCCGCAGCGCGCGGTTCTCGATGACGCTTGGCGGTGACCAGGCACTCCTCGAAGGACAGGGCCACGGCCACGGAGTCGGCCTCTGTCAGGCCGGCGCGGCCCTGCTCGCACGGCAGGGCTGGACCGCGGAGCAGTTGCTCGCGCACTACTTCCCGCGCGCCCTTCTGGAGACGCCGCGGGACAAGTGAACGCGAGGGCCGGAATGGCCTCCCGTTCGCAGTTGTCCGCGAAGGTGACGGCCCTCCGGGGGCTCTCCCCTGGCCTCTCCGGGAGGGCTTACCAGCAGCCGTCGTGCTCCGTATCGATTGCACCAGAGCCCTCAGCCCCGCGCGGTCCGGTGGGGAGGTGGCTTCGCGCACCGGCCATCCCGGTGCGGAACCCAACCGGGAGGCATCACATGGCGTTCAATCTGATCGAAGCAGTCGGCTCACAGTTCATGCAGAAGGGATTGCTCCAGAAGATCAGCGGTTCGCTGGGCGAGGATCCCCAGGCCACCACCAAGGCGCTGCCGGGCGCCATCGCCGCCGTGGCCGCGGGCGTCGCGGACCAGGGCGGAAACGAGGCCGGTGCCCACCGCCTGCTGACGAAGCTCAACGAGGGCGGCTACACCGGACCGGACGCGCCCCCTCGCGCCGGGGGCGTGGGCGAGGGGCTCCTCGACGAGGAGGAGAGCGGGAAGGGGATGCTGAGCGGCATCTTCGGCAACAAGCTGGGCGGCATCACCGACGGGCTCACGCGCTTCGGCGGGATGCGCAACGCCGGCTCGGCGACGCGGCTGTTGTCCCTGGCCGCCCCCATGCTGATGGGCGTCCTGGGCAAACAGGTGCGTGATCAGCGCATGGGCTCGTCCGGGCTGATGCAGCTGCTCAACGGCCAGCGCAACAACATCGCCGCCGCGCTGCCGGCGGGCCTGGGCGGCATCCTGGGCTTCGGCGGTGCGCGCCACGCCGTCGCGGAGGTCATCGAACCCCACCGCGAGACCGTGACGCAGGTCCGTGAGACGGCGCCCGTGCGCGAGGCCCACACCGTGCGCGAGGCGACGCCGCGGACGACCTACAACCGTCCACCGGAGCGCAAGAAGAGCATCGCCGGCTGGGCCGTTCCGCTGGCCCTGCTCGCCCTGGTCGCGCTCGCGTGGGGCGCCCTGCGTGGACGCAGGCACGAGTCCGCCCGGGCCCCGCAGGTGAGCCGCACCACACCGCCTCCCGCACAGGAGCGCGTCGCGCAGGCCCCCGAGCCCGTGCGGCCCACGCAGCCGCAGCAGCCCGCGACGCCTCCCGCGGAGCCGCCGCATACCGCGCAGCCGACCCCGCCCGCCACGGGTGGTGCCGGCACGCAGACCAATGAGGGCACGGGCGGCTCCGGCGACGTGGAGAAGCAGACCGCGGGCGCGGCGGACACCCAGAAGAAGGAGGAAGCGGGCACCGGCGGTTCGGGCCAGGAGAAGATGCGCGCGAGCGACCCCAATAGCCTGCGTGAGGCCTTCAACGGCCCCAGCGCGGAGCAGGGCTTCGTGCTGGAGGGCGTGGAGTTCAAGACGGGTTCGTCGCAGCTCACCGCCAAGAGCCAGAAGATGGTGGGCGAGCTGGGTGACGTGATGCAGGAGAAGCCTGACTCGCGCGTGCGCATCAATGGCTTCACGGACTCCACCGGCGACGCGGACGCCAACCGTCAGCTGTCGCAGAGCCGTGCGGAGAGCGTGAGCCGGGCGCTCGTGCGCCGAGGCATCCCGCAGGACCGCATCGAGGTCAGCGGCGAGGGTGACGCCAGTCCCATCGCCCCCAACGACACCCCCGCGGGCCGCGTGCAGAACCGCCGCATCGAGGTGCAGGTCCTCGGTCAGTAGTCCCCCCGGCCACGTGGCCCCGGCGGCGTCCGGTCCTCACTTCGAGGGCCGGGCGCCGCTGTCTTGAGTCACGAGGTCGTGCTCACACCCCGCCCGGCAGGCGGCCGAGGAGGCGCTCCCGCCGCTCGGGTCCCGCTGGAGGATGGGGCTGCCCGCCGCGCATGGCCGCGCCCTGTCCACCGCGTTACACCTCCCGGAAGTTGTCCTCGGGGTTGGCCCGCGCTAACGCGAGGCGTTAGGGCTTCACGCTTGACCCTGCTTTCACCCACCCTCTAGAAGGCCCGCGACCCATGGCGACTCCCGACAGGTTTCCCCTCCCACAGGTCTCTGAAAGCACCCGTAAACCCGAGTGGTTGAAGGTGCGCCTGCCGCATGGCGAGGGCTATGAGCGGGTGAAGGCCATCGTGAAGCGGGTGGGGCTTTCCACGGTGTGCGAGGAAGCCCGCTGCCCGAACATCGCCGAGTGCTGGGGCGGTGGCACCGCCACGGTGATGTTGATGGGCGAGGTGTGCACGCGCGCCTGCCGCTTCTGCCACGTGAAGGTGGGGGCGCCCCCGCCGCTGGACCCGATGGAGCCCATCCATCTGGCGCAGGCGGTGCGGGAGATGAACCTGGAGTACATCGTCGTCACGTCGGTGAACCGCGACGACCGCCCGGACGGAGGCGCCGGCCACTTCGCGTCCGCCATCCGGGAGCTGCGCAAGGAGAGCCCGCGCACGCTCGTGGAGGTGCTCATCCCCGACTTCAAGGGGAAGGAAGAGGACCTGGCCACGGTGGCGCAGGCGAAGCCGCACGTGGTGGCGCACAACGTGGAGACGGTGGAGCGGCTGACGCCCACGGTGCGCGACCGCCGCGCGACGTACCGCCAGTCCCTGCGCGTGCTGGAGTACCTCAAGAACCGCCCGGAGAAGGTCTACACCAAGACGTCCGTCATGGTGGGCCTGGGCGAGACGGACGAGGAACTGGAGCGCACGTTCAAGGACCTGCGCGATGTGGGCGTGGACGTGCTCACGCTGGGCCAGTACCTGCAGCCGTCGCAGTACCACCTGCGCGTGGAGCGCTTCGTGACGCCCCCGCAGTTCGAAGCCTACAAGGCGCTGGCGGAGTCCTTCGGATTCCTCTACGTGGCGTCCGGGCCGCTGGTTCGCTCCAGCTACCGCGCCGCCGAATTCTTCATGAAGGGCCTGATGGAGCGCGAGCGCGTCGAGCGACTCGGCTGACCGGACGCACCCCTTCCCCTACCCCAGAGAGACACTCCCGCTCATGGCGACTTTCGAATTCAAGCTCCCGGATCTCGGCGAAGGCGTGACGGAGGGCGAGCTCGTGAAGTGGCACGTCAAGGAGGGCGACCTGGTGAAGGAAGACCAGGTGCTCGCCGAGGTGATGACGGACAAGGCCACCGTCACCGTGCCCACCCCCCACGCCGGCCGCGTCGTGAAGACGCACGGCCGTGAGGGCGACATGGCGAAGGTGCACCAGCTGCTGGTGACGCTGGAGATGGAGGGCGGCGCCCCCGCGGCGCAGGCTCCGTCCCACGGCGCTCCCTCGGCTCCGGCTTCGAGCCCCGCTCAGGCGGCGGCGCCCGCGGCTCCGGCTTCCGCCACGAAGGTGCTGGCCACGCCCGTCACGCGCCGCATGGCGCGCGAGCACGGCCTGGACCTGGCGGAGATCTCCGGCTCTGGCCCGCAGGGCCGCGTGACGAAGGCGGACGTGGTGGCGGCGCTGGAGGGTGGCACCGGCGCGCCGAAGAAGAACGAAGTCGCGGCTCCCGCGCCCCAGGCCACGCGTCCGGCGGCGCCGCTGTCCGCGGGCAAGGGCGACGAGCGCGTCGCGCTGCGTGGCCTGCGCAAGAAGATCGCCGAGAAGATGGTGCGCTCGAAGTTCACGATGCCGCACTTCGCGTTCGTGGAGGAGGTGGACGCCACGGACCTGGTCGCGCTGCGCACGCGGCTCAACAGCCAGCTGGCGGCGGCCGGTGACGGCACGAAGCTGACCTACCTGCCGTTCATCGTGAAGGCGACCATCGCCGCGATGAAGAAGTTCCCGCACCTCAACGCGAACTTCGACGAGGCGACGCAGGAGCTGGTGGTGCGCGGCGAGTACAACATCGGCATCGCGGTGGCCACTCCGGACGGCCTCACGGTGGCGGTGGTGCGCAACGCGGACCAGCTCACGCTGGGCGAGCTGGCGAAGGAGATCACCCGCCTGAGCGTCGCGGCGCGCGACCGCAAGCTGAAGATGGAGGAGCTGACGGGCGGCACCTTCACCATCACGTCGCTGGGGCAGAGCGGCGGCCTGTTCGCCACGCCCATCCTGAACCACCCGGAGGTGGGCATCCTGGGCGTTCACAAGCTGAAGAAGCGCCCGGCGGTGAAGAACGACCAGGTCGTGGTCCGGGACATGATGAACCTGTCGCTGTCCTGCGACCACCGCGTCATCGACGGCGATGTCGCCGCGAGCTTCGTGTACGAGATCATCAAGTACCTGGAAGCGCCGGACCTGCTGTTCCTCGCGATGGCGTGAGGACACGCGTCGTGGGGCACTCCCGACCGCTCCTGCTCCGGGGGGCGGCCGGGAAGCGGGGGACCTCCGGAACAGCAACGTTGAAGGCGGGCATCCGCGATGGCCGACAATCCCCGTGAGTTGATCCGCGCCGCGCAGACCGCCGAGCTCCAGGGGGACCGCGCGCGAGCGGCGCAGTGCCTGGAGCAGGCCGCCGCGCTGTACCAGAAGTCCGGGCACACCTCGCGCGCCTCGCAGTTGTTGCGGCAGGCGCGCCAGATGAAGGCCCGCGCCCCGGACGTCAGCCCGGCCTTCACCGCGGCGATGACGGGCAACAAGGACGCGGTGGCCTTCCGCGCGGTGAGCTGGGGCGACGCCGTCTCCGACGCGTTCAACGACAAGGCGGACGCCGTGGCGCACACGCTGGAGGACCCCTCCGTGGCCAGCGGCTCGGAGCCGCCCACCGAACCCGGCCTGCCCCGGCTCGCTGGAAGGATCGCCGCCATCGGTGCGCCGCCCCCGGCCGAGGCCGCCACCCCAGCCACCGTTCCCGAGGGAACCGCCGGTATCGATGCTGGTGGCCCGCGAGCTTCGCTTGAAGGCGCGGGGGCCACCGCTTCTGGCGGGGGGCCGCGTTCGGCTGCGAATCGCGATGCTTCGCCGCCGTCAGCGGAGGGAGCCGCCTCGGCTGAGTCGCGGCCCCTGTCCGGTCGGACGCAGGCCGTCAGTCCGAGCGGCCAGCGCAATGCCCCTGACGACGACGTCGTCGTCCCGGGCGGAATGCTCATGCCTCCGGAAGAGGACGAGCTCGATCCCGCGACCGGCCTGCTGCGCGCCTCGGGCGCCGAGGACTCCGTCGTTCCCGGAGGACTCCTGCGGCCGCCAGACGAGGACACCTCGCCCGTGCACGCCGAACCCGCGCGGAGCCGTCGGCGCGAGAAGCGCATCATCGAGCGGGGCCCGACCCGCGCGGACCCGGCCCTGGACGCATGGTGCTCGTTCTGCTGCCGGCCCCGAGGCGAGGTCGGCGACCTGGTGGCGGGCCCGGCGGGCGCGTTCATCTGCAAGGGCTGCCTGGGCGAATCCCAGGGCCTGCTGGGCGACGTCGTCGCACCGTCTCCCGTGCGCAAGCCGGTGGTGGAGGAGCCGCGCGCCGGGGCCGTGGAGATGGTGGGCCACGACGAGGTGAAGACCCTGCTGGAGCGCACGGTCCAGGCGGGCGCGCGCTGCCTGCTGCTCGTGGGCCCGGAGGGCTGCGGCAAGAGTCTCTTCTTCCAGACGCTCCAGCGGCGCGGCCAGGGCGTGCTCGCGTCCGTGGACGCACTGGAGTCCACCCCGGGCACGGAGCCGCTCCTCGTGGAGGACGTGGACCGCCTGGAGCCCCGGGCACAGGCCGCGTTGACGGCGTTCCTCGCGAACCGCCCGGCGCGCGCGGTGGTGATGAGTGCTCGTGGCGCCGTGTCATCGCTGGGCCTGTGGGTGCGAGGGGAGGGCGGCAGCCTGCCCGTCCCCACCACCGCGGGCATGATTGAAGCCGTGCAGGGCACCGTGCCGGTGTCGCTCCTGGAGCGCGTGCAGGTGCTCCTCCCGGTGCGCCGCCCGACAGTGCCGGAGCTGGTCGAAGTGGCCCGCCGCACCCTGGCCCTGCGCCAGCCGGCGGTCACACTGACGGACGAAGTCCTGGGGGCGTTCGCCGCCGAAGCGGTCCGCTCCCCACGCGCGGGGCATGAGCTCCAGGCGCTCCTGTCGCGCGTCTACGCGGGCAGCTGGAGCCTGGAAGCGGCCCAGACGCCCGCCGCGCCATCCCACAACCCACGAGGGGGGCGAAAGGGATCATCATGAACACGCTCACCGTCTTCCGCCTGGGCCGGGTGGAGTACGAGGACGGACTGCAGCTGATGCACCTGTTCGGCGAGGCCCGCCTTCAGGAGCGCATCGGGGACGCGCTGCTGCTGCTGGAGCACCCGCCCGTCCTCACGCTGGGCCGCGCCGCGAAGCGCGAGAACATCACCGCCACGGACGCGCGCCTCGCGGAAGAGGGCGTGGAGGTGTTCGACACCAACCGCGGCGGCGACGTCACCTACCACGGCCCCGGACAGGTGGTGGGCTACCCCATCCTCCTGTTGCCACCGGAGCGCCGCGACGTGCGCCGCTACGTGCGCGACGTGGAGCGCGGCCTCATCCAGACGCTCGCGACCTTCGGTCTCACCGCCGGCGCCATCCCCAAGTGGCCGGGCGTGTGGCTGGGCCAGGAGGGCTCGCCGGACGCGCGGAAGATTGGCGCCATTGGCGTGCACCTGTCGCGCTGGCTCACCACGCACGGCTTCGCGCTCAACGTGAACACGAACCTGGAGCACTTCCAGCTCATCGTCCCGTGCGGCATCCGCGAAGCGGGCGTCACGTCCATGCAGCGCGAGCTGGGCCACCCCGTGTCCGTCCCGGACGTGGAGGAGGTGCTCGCGCGCGAGTTCACCCAGGTCTTCGATGCCCAACGCGTGGACGGCACGGTGGACCTGCGCACGGTGAGCGTCGCCGTGATGCACGGCCGGGGGCCCGAGGCGCGTGTGCTGCTCCTGCGCCGGACGCCGGAGCGCGGTGGCTTCTGGCAGACGGTGACGGGGCGCCTGGAGCCGGGCGAGTCCCCCGCGGAGGCCGCCCGCCGCGAGCTGGCGGAGGAGACGGGCCTCCTGCTCCCCGTGGTGGACCTGGCCTACCGCCACGCGTTCGCGCTGGGGGAAGTGCTGCCGCCGAAGCTGGTGGAGGAGCACGGCTTCGCGGTGCACGCCGCGCCGGACACCCAGGTGCGCCTGGGCCCGGAGCACGACGCCGTCGAATGGGTGGACGTGCCCACGGCGCTCGCGCGGCTGCCCTTCCGGGGCCTGCGCGAGACGGTGACCCGGGCGCTCAAGACGCCCGGGCCGTGACAGCCTCTACAGCTTGATGACCATCGCCTCTTTCGCGGCGATGGCGTCCTTGCGGTGCTTGCGCACCTCGCGCAGCAGCTTGTCCATGCTCGCGTCGTCGCGGCCCGGGTCGTGGTGGAAGAGCACCAGCTGCTTCACCCCGCTGGCGTCCGCCGCGCGCACCGCCGCTTCCCAGGTGGAGTGGCCCCAGCCCGTGCGGACCCGGTACTCGTCCTCCGTGTACATGGAGTCGTAGATCAGCGCGTCCGCGCCCCGCGCGAAGTCGAACAGCTTCGCGTCCAGCGCCGTGCCGTGCTCCACGTCCGTCGCGTACACCAGCGAGCGCCCGCCGAAGTCCACCCGGTAGCCCACGTTGCCGCCGGGGTGGTTCAGCTCCAGCGTGCGCACCGTGGCCTTGCCCACCGGGATGTCCTCGCCCACCACCACGTCCCGGTACGCCAGGCGCGTGCGGAACACCTCCTCCGCCGTCACCGGGAAGTAGGGGTGCACCATCTGCCCGGCCAGGATCTGCTTGAGCGACTTGCCGTCCCGAGGTGACCCGTACAGCGTCACGTCGTTCGCCGGAGAGAACATCGGCGAGAAGAACGGCAGGCCCTGCAGGTGGTCGTAGTGGTAGTGCGAGATGAAGATGGACGCCTTGACGGGCTTTCGCGTCGCCACCAGCGCATCTCCCAGCCCGCGCGCACCAGAGCCCAGGTCGAAGATGAGCAGCTCATCTCCACAGCGGACCTCCACGCACGGCGTGTTGCCGCCGTAGCGCTTCGTCGCCGGACCTGGCGCGGGGATGGAACCGCGCACCCCCCAGAAGCGCACCTCGAAGCGCGCGGTGCTCCGCCGGGCCGGGCGCTCAGCCGGCCTTGGCTTCCGTGTCGTCGTCCTCCGCGAAGAGCTCAATCAGGTGCCCCGTACGCTCACGCTTCGTCTTCAAATAGTCGACGTTATGCGGATTGTGCTCGGTCCGGGAAGGGATTCGGCGCCGAACCGCCACGCCTTCCTCCACCAGCCCGGCGATCTTCAGCGGATTGTTGGTGATCAGGTCCACCGACCGCACATCCAACGACCGCAGCATTTCCGCAGCGATGTCGTACGAGCGCAAGTCATCCGCGAAGCCCAGCTGGCGATTGGCCTCGTAGGTGTCCAGGCCCTTGGACTGCAGGGCGTAGGCCTTGATCTTGTTGCCCAGGCCGATACCCCGGCCCTCCTGGCGCAGGTAGAGCACCACGCCCAGCCCGTTCTGGGACACGAAGTCCAGCGCCCGGTCCAGCTGCTCGCGGCAGTCGCACTTGAGGCTGCCGAAGACCTCGCTCGTGAGGCACTCGGAGTGGATGCGCACCGGCACCCCCTCCATCCCCTTGGGCTCGCCCACCACCAGCGCCACGTGCTCGCGGCCGTTCCTCTTGTCGCGGAAGACGATGGTCTTCAGCACCCCGCGGGCCGTGGGCACGTCCGCCTCCGAGTACCGCTCCAGGTGCTGGGTCGGCTTTCGGGTCGGCAGGACCTGGGGTGAGCGCGTGTCGGACATGGTAGGTCGTCTCCCAGAGGGGGGCCGTTACTTCTCGCCCCCCTGGATGCAAGTCAAGGTGACACCCCGATGGGTGTGGTGAAACCCGCCTGTTTGGATGCGGCGGACGTGGACTGCGTTGCTCAAGCGACCCACGAGAGGGGGAGCAGCTCCACATGGGAGCCATCAGCCAGGCTGTTGGTTTCTCGGGGGAAGTGAAGCAAATGTGTGGCTGCCGCAGCTGAACGCAGGGCACCCGACGTCTGAGTCCCCAGGGGTTTTGCCCACAGCTCGCCCGCCCGCCAGGTGGCCGTGACACGCACAAAGTGAGCAAGCCCCGGGGCCTTGGAGAGCCGTCCCTCCAGGCGGCCGGCGACGCGGGGTGGCTCCACGTCCGAGTGTCCCAGGAGCCGGCGGAGGGCGGGGCGCACGAAGAGCTCGAAGGTCACCAGGGAGGACGTGGGGTTGCCGGGCAGGCCCATGAACAGGGTGGAGCCGCGCTGGCCCACCACCAGCGGCTTGCCGGGCTTGATGGCCACGCGCCAGAAGCGCTGCTCCACGCCCAGGGCCCCCAGGGCGTCCTTCACGAAGTCGTGGTCGCCCACGGAGACGCCGGCGCTGGTCAGCACCACGTCGAAGCCCTCGGCGCGCGCCAGGGCCTCCTGGACGGCCTGGCGCGTGTCCCGGGCGATGCCCAGGAGCGTGGGCACGCCGCCCGCGCGCCGCACCGCCAGGGCCAGGGCGGGGGCGTTGATGTCCACGATGCCGTCGCCGGGGGATTCGTCCACGCGGCACAGCTCGTCGCCGGTGGACAGCACCGCCACGCGCGGCCGGCGGGGCACCGGCACCGTGCCCTGGCCCTGCGCCCACAGGAGCCCCAGCTCCGGGATGCCCAGGGGCGTGCCGCGCCGCAGCAAGACGTCGCCTTCCTTCGCGTCCTCGCCCCGGGGGCGGACGAAGTTCCCCGGCCCCACGGCCTCCAGGAGCTCCACGGCGTCCGGTTCGCCCGGAACGGGGCGGGTGCGCTCGCGCATCACCACCGCGTCCGCGCCGGGGGGCAGGGGGGCCCCGGTCATGATTCGAGCGCACGTGCCGGGGACGACCTCCCGGGTGGGGCGCCTGCCGGCGAACACCGTCTCGCCCACCGTCAGTCGCACGGGCAGGGGGCCCGCCAGGTCCCGGGCCTGGACCGCGTAGCCGTCCATGGCGGAGTTGTCCCAGGGGGGAAGGGTACGGCGGGCGGGGACGTCCTCGGCCAGCGCGCGGCCCAGGGCGTCATCCCCGGGCACCCACTCGGTGGCCAGCGGCGTGCACAGCCCGAGGATCCGCGCTCGGGCCTCCTCCACCGGCAGCAATTCGGGGGTGTCACTCATGCTGTTTTCCCACCCAAAGTCCGTGGGAAAATCAAGTGTTAGTTTGACAGCCCAGCTGATCATCGTTACAAGCAATCGTGATCGCGAGGCTCGCGTCCAACAGCAGGGGCGTCCCGCCAACCCGTTGATAGCACACGGGAAATTTCCAAGGAGACAGCGTCGATGGCCAAGCCCAAGTCCGGGGCGAAGAAGCCGACTCCCGCTGCAAAAGCCGGTGCGAAGCCTGCCGCGAAGAAGGACAACGCGGCCCGCCTGGATCTGATCAGGAACGCCTCGAAGAAGGTGGCGACGGCCGCGACGAAGGTCGTCAAGGCGGTGGCTGAAGGGGCGAAGGGAAAGGTCGCGGCGGCGAAGAAGGCGGTGGCGGAGAAGGTGGAGAAGGCCCCCGCGGCCGCCAAGAAGGCGGCGGCCAAGGCCGCTCCCACGACGCCTCCCGCGAAGGCCGGCAAAACCGCGCCCGCCGCGAAGACCGCGCCCGCCGCCCCTCCCGGGAAGAAGGGTGCCGGGAAGGCGGGAGGCAAGGCCCCGTCGGTCGTCCCCGCCGGTCCTCCCGTGGAGAAGCCGCGTCCGCGCGCGACGAAGCTTCCGCCCGTGGGCGAGCCGCTCACGAAGCGTGAGATGGAGCAGCTGCTCACCGCCGGCGAGGGCCGCGGCGTGACGGGCGAGGGCAGCCTCAAGGGCCGGCTCGTGCTCAGCGGCGAGATGCCCCACCTGGTCGTCGTGGGCCGCGACAAGCGCGAGCTGACGTTCCTGTTGCAGGGACCGGATCAGGAAGTGCTGCCGGCCTACGTGGACCACAAGGTCTCCGTGAGCGGCCTCATCAAGAAGACGACCAACCACAGCGGCGTGGTGGAGGTACGCAAGTACTCCGCCAAGAAGCCCGAGGTGGAAGAGGTCGCGCCGGCTCCGTCGGATTCAGAGCCGAAGCTGCGCTACCTGTCGCCTGGCGAGGTCTCCATGGCCGTCGCCGCGGGCATGGGCGCCGGCATCAAGGGCTTCGCCAGCATCCGGGGCAACCTGGAGATGATGGGCGAGGACTTCGTGCTCGTCGTGTCCAACGGCGGCACGCGCCAGCAGGTGTCCTTCGCCATCGAGGGCAAGGCCGCGGTGAAGAGCCTGCGCAAGCACGTGGGGCAGACGCTCCAGGTGACGGGCGTGGTGGACAAGACGTCCGGCTGGGGTGGCCGCATCACCGCGGAGACGGTGGAGCCGCGTCCGTCCGAGGCGCGCTCGGTGTCTCGCGACGAGATGGAGCTGGTGCACATCGAGGGCGAGGTGCCCACGTCCGTGGACGTGAAGCTCAACCACGGCCTCACGGTGCGCCTGCAGGAGCAGCCCGGCGCCACCTGGGCCATCGAGCCGACGCTGGCCAAGCGCGTGGGTCTGCGCGAGGCCAACTTCGAGCAGGGCGCCGCCGGCGGCCCCGCCACCCGCGAGTTCTTCTTCACGCCGCGCAACCCCGGCAACTTCGAAGTGGAGTTCTTCCTCGCCAAGGCGTTCACGCCGGGTGTGGTGGAGCGCTCCTTCAAGATCAGCGTCACCGTCAAGCCCTGACGGCTTGGGCGCACGGGCCCTCCCTGGACCGCAAGGTCTGCCAGGGAGGGCGAATGGGAGCCGGGGGGTTCCCGCCCGCACCCTTCGGGCTTACCCGTTCCCTCAGCGGCCTTGCCGCATCCCCACCGTGAGCCTCTCCCAAGATCACATCCGACAGCTGCTCGCTGAAGCCGATCACCCCCTGGGCGTGAAGGAGCTCCTTCGCGTCGCGGGGATGAATCCCGGCCAGCAGACCGAACTCAAGCGCGCCCTGCGTGAACTGGTGCGCGCGGGCACCATCGTCAAGGACGGCAAGCGCTTCCGCCTGGAAGGCTCTCGCGTGCCCCGCGCGCCCGAGGCCAGCTCCGAATCGCGCCGGGACGCCTCCACGCCCCCCTTCAAGAAGCGGGGCCCCGCCCCGGGCAGCGGACGCGAGGAGCGCCGCGGCAGCTTCCGCGACGACCGTCCGGGCTTCCGTGGCGGCGGCGACGTCCGGCGCTCGCTGCAGCGTGGCTTCCGGGACGACCGCTTCGAGGACTCCGGGCAGCCCGCGGTGGAGGGCATCCTCCACATGCACCGGGACGGCTTCGGCTTCGTGCACCCGGTGTCGGGCGAGGGCGAGAACATCTTCCTGCCGCCCGGCGAGGCGCAGCGGGCGCTCGACAACGACCGCGTCATCGTGGAGGTGGCGGGACGGCCGGGCCGGTTCGAGGGCCGGCTGGTGCGCGTCATCAACCGGCGGCGTGAGCTGGCCGTGGGCACGTACGTGGCGCAGGGCCGGCACTCGCTGGTGATGACCACGGACACGAGCTTGCCGGGTCCCATCCGCGTGCCGCCGACGCAGATGGCGCGCGACGGCGACCTGGTGAAGGTCCGGTTGGGCGTGGGCGCGGACCTGCTGGAGCCCGGGCAGGGGCTGTTCGGTGAAGTGGCCGGTTCGCTGGGACGGCCGGGTGATCCGAGCGCGGAGGTGCTGGGGTCCGCCTTCGCCCATGGCTTCTCCGACGAGTTCCCGCCGGAGGTGATGGACGAGGCGGACGCGTTCGCGGTGAAGGTCACCGAAGCGGAGGCCACGGAGGGCAACCGCCGCGACCTGCGCTCGATGCCGCTCATCACCATCGACGGCGAGGACGCGCGCGACTTCGACGACGCCGTGTACGCGGAGCCCCAGGCCGGAGGCTGGCGGCTGGTGGTGGCCATCGCGGACGTGTCGCACTACGTGAAGGAGCGCAGCGCGCTGGACGCGGAGGCGCTCAACCGCGCGACGTCCGTGTACCTGCCGGACCGCGTGCTGCCGATGTTGCCGGAGCGGCTGTCCAACGGCATCTGCTCGCTGCGCCCGGACGAAGACCGGCTGTGCATGGTGGCGGACATGACGTTCGACCGCCAAGGCCAGCGGCGTACGCACGAGCTGTACCCGGCGGTGATGCGCAGCGTGGCGCGCTGCACGTACAACGAGGTGCAGGACGTCCTGGACGGCAAGGACGTGCCGCACCGCAACTTCCTCAAGCCCCAGTTCGAGCAGTTGATGGCGCTGGCGCGCGCGCTGATGGGCATGCGCAAGGCGCGAGGCGCCATCGACTTCGACGTGCCGGAGCACAAGGTGCTGCTGGGCGAGGATGGCCTGCCGCAGCGCATGGAGAAGCGCGAGCGCAAGGACAGCCACCGGCTCATCGAGGAGTGCATGCTGGCCGCCAACGAGGCGGTGGCCACGTACTTCCAGGACGAGGGCCTGCCCACGGTGTACCGGTTCCACGGCGAGCCGGATCCGCAGAAGCTGGCGGCGTTCGCGGTGCTGGCGGAGGCGTACGGCTTTCAGCTCGACGTGGAGGACGGCGTTTCGTCCAAGGAGCTGGACGCGTTCATCACGCAGCTGCAGGGGCACCCGGAGCAGCGGGCGCTGAACCAGCTGCTCCTGCGCTCCATGATGCAGGCCGTGTACACGGCGACGCGCGTGGGCCACTACGGCCTGGCGGCGGAGAACTACCTTCACTTCACGTCGCCCATCCGGCGCTATCCCGACCTGCTGGTGCACCGCGTCCTGAAGGCGGTGTGGGCGCGCAAGGGCAAGAAGCCCTCGGAAGCGCAGCTGGACCGCGAGGAGGAGCGGCTGGAGGGCATGGCGCAGCAGTGCTCGGAGCGCGAGCGCGCGGCCATGACGGTGGAGCGCGAGGTGGTGGCGTTCTACGCGGCCCTGATGATGAAGGACCGCGTGGGCGAGGAGTTCGACGCGACCGTGGCGGGCATCGCCGAGTTCGGCTTCTTCGTGGAGTTGGACGAGGTCCACGTCGAGGGCCTGGTGAAGGCGGAGTCGCTGGGGCCGGGCTCCAAGCTGGACAAGCGCACGCACTCGCTCGTGTATTCGAATGGCCGGCGCGTGCGCGTGGGGCAGAAGCTGCGCGTGCGGCTGCTGTCCGCGAACACGACGTCGCGGAAGATCGACTTCGAGGCGCTCCAGTTCGCGGACGAGGCCCCGCTCCAGCGCACCCCCGGAGCGAGTCCCGCGCCGCGCCGGCGCGAATACGTGAACGAAGCGCCGGGCCGTCACAAGGGTGGCAGGCCCGGACGCGGCGAGCGCGAGGCCGCGAAGACGGGCCGCACGCCGTCGCGCAAGCCCGCCGGGGTGGACCAGGCCGCGGACGTGGAGCAGTGGCGGTCGCTCGGCGAGTCGGAGGAGACGCCGTTCGGAGTGAAGAAGGCGTGGGCGCCGCCCACTCCCGAGGACGCCGCCACGGTGGAGGCCGCGACGGTCTCCGGCTATGGCGATGAAGTCCTGGGAGAAGCGCCGGCCGCGTCGCGTCCGCGAGGACGTTTCAGCCGGGAAGGGCGCCGCGAAGAGGCCGCGCCCGCTCGCGCCACGTCCCGCTTCCTGCGGTCCCGCACGGAAGAGGCCCCCGCGCCGAAGGCGGAGCCCGCCACTCCGGCCAAGGGCAAGCGCAAGGTCATCCGTCCCTCGCTCCCCGCGGTCGAGGAAGGCGACGAGGCCGGTACCTCCTCCGAGGCCCAGGTGCCTCGCGAGGCCTTCACTCCGCCCGCTATCGAATCCGACGACAGCGCCCCAGCCGCTTCACCGCACCCGGGCTTCGACCGGATCCGTGCGCTGGCCGCGCAGCGGGGTCAGCTCTCCACGGAGGCGGCTCCGGGCCGCGCGGGCGCGTCCAAGAAGGTCCGCAAGGCGGCCTCTGGCGCGAAGGCGAAGCCCTCGAAGAAGTCCGCGCCTACGAAGGCCGGCGGCTCGAAGGGCGCGAGCCAGAAGCAGGGGCGAGGCGCCCCAGGCAAGCGCAAGCGCTGAACGCGGGGCCGGACCTTCCGGCCACGCAGCCGTTCCACTCAAGGAGGCCGTGTGGGTGCTGTGCGAATCGTGGGATTGATGCTCGCGGTGGCGGGCGGAGTGTTGCTGTTCACCGGGCTCAAGGCGCGGGACTCGCTCTCGGAGCGCGCCACCGAGCTCATCACCGGCCGCAACACCGAGCAGACCACGCTCTACGTCGCGGGCGGCGGCGCCGCGCTCGTGGGCGGCGTGCTGCTGGCCCTCTTCGGGGGAGGACGAGGCCGACGTTAGGCCCCGTCCCCTCCACCGGGACTACTTGGTGGCGCCAGAGGCCTGAGCGGCCTTGGCGCGCTTGGTCGCCTCGCTGAACTGCTTGGTCGCCTCGGTGGCCTGGGCCGTCAGCTCCTCGATGCGCTTGGCGTGCGCGGCGGAGCTCGCCTTGGCGGCGGCGACGCGCTCCGCGGCAGTCGGATCCACCACGGGCTTCTTGCCCTTCTCCGGCTTGGGCGGCGTGGCGGCCTCGACGGCCTCCTGATCGGCGGCCTGCATCATGGCCTTCTCATGCTCGATGTACTTGAACATCACGACGCGCTTGTTCAGGTACGGGTTGGGCAGGTCCGGGTTGATGGCGATGACCTGATCATACGTCTTCAGCGCGAGTTCCAGCTCCGCGGGGACCGCGGGCGCGGACATGGAGCGGGCGCCACCGCGCTGCGAGTGCACCTCCGCGATCCAGCCGAGCGCGTCGGTGTCCTTCGGGTTGATCTTCAGGCACTCCTCGAAATACTGCTTCGCCTTGTCCAGCGGGCCGCTCTTCGCGTACATCGCCGCGACGTTGCGGTAGACGTCGGCCTTCTCAGCGGGCGTCTTCGCGTAGTCCACCAGCTTCAGCGCGGCCTGCGCGGCCTGCTCCGTCTCGCCCGCCTGCATGTGCGCGAAGGCCTTCTTCTCCCAGACCTTCTCCTGGTTCGGGTCGATCTTCAGCGACTCCTCGTATTCCTTCACCGCCTCCGCGTAGTTCTTGTCGGCGAGGAAGTTGGTGCCCTTGACCCGGTGCTCCTTGGCCTTCTCTTCCTTCTCATCGGCGCAGCCGAAGGAACCGCCCAGGGTCAGCACACCCAGCATCAAACCCACGCTACCCAGCCGCTTCATGCCCAAAGCCTTTCGTGAAGTTCCAGGGGGCACGTCCCGACCGGGGGCCCCACGCGGCGCGGAATATACCCGAACTCGCCTCGGGTACCCCTCGTCCTGAAGGCGGGGCTGTGCTCTCCGGGGGCCCTGTCCGGCAGGGCGCTTCAGGAGCGTGCGCGCGCGAGCAGGGAGACGAGCAGGGGTGCGCCCAGGGCGGCCGTCACCACTCCCACGGGCAATTCACGCCCGGGGAGGATCAACCGCGCCGACGCATCGCACAACGCGAGGAACGCGGCCCCCACCACCACGGACCCGGGCAGCAGCACCCGGCGACTCACACCGAGCGTCCGGCGCACCAGGTGCGGGACGATGAGCTCCACGAAGGCGATGGGGCCGCACCACGCCACGCAGGCGGCGACGCCCAGCGCTCCCAGGCCAATGGCCACCGTGCGCACGCGGCGGACGGGGACACCCTGGGACTCGGCGTGCTCCTCGCCAGCGATGAAGACCTCCAGCGCGCGGGTGAGAGCGAGCAGCCCCACGATGGTGACGGCCGCGAACGGGGTGAGGAGCCGCACGCCCGAGTAGCCCACCTGCGGCAGGTGGCCGAGCGACCAGCGCATGGCGGCCATGAGCTCGGCGGAGTCCGCGGTGAACTGCAAGCCAGTGGAGATGGCGCCCGCCGCCATGGAGCACGCGATGCCGGCGAGCACCACGTCGTTCATCCGCACGCGGCGGCCCGCTGCGATGGCGGCCACCACCAGGCTGACGCCGAGCGCCCCCATGAAGGCCGCGGCGGTGATGATCGGCGCTCCACCCGGCGCGAGCCGCGCCCCCAGGATGATGGCCACCAGCGCGCCCAGGGTCGCCCCCGCGGTGGTGCCCACGGTGCTGGGCGCGGCCAACGGGTTCGCGAAGAGGGACTGATACACCGCGCCCACCAGCGACAGCGTGCCGCCCACCAGCATGGCCATCAGCGTGCGGGGCACGCGCAGCTGCCAGAAGACGAAGTCCACCGAGTCCGGGGAGAGCCCCGGGCCAATGAACGGCGCCACCGCGCACGCGGCCACGCAGACCCCCACGAGGACCCAGGCCTTCACGAGGCGCCTCCGCTCCGGGGCAGGCCCACGAAGACGCGATGGCCTTCCACGGATGTCCCGTGCATGCGAACGCCGAACAGCTCGCCCAGCTGTTCGCCCAGGTCGGGGGCGTCGTGGTTTCTTTCGAAGGCCACGCGGCCCTGGAACAGGCCCACGACGCGGGGAGCGCGCGTGCCTGGAGCGTGGGCGTGCGAGATCACGTTGACGTCGTGGGTGACGCAGAGGATGCCGCGCCCCGCGCGCCAGAGGTGGCCCATGCGCGTGTACAGCTCCAGTTGCTGCGCGGGGTCCAGGAAGTTGGCGGGCTCGTCCAGCAACACCAGCGGGGTCTCCTGCGCGAGCAGCCCGGCGACCGCCACTCGCTGCCGCTCACCGCCGGACAGCTCCGTGATGGGGCGCAGGGCGAAGGACTGGGCGCCTGCTTCCGCCAGAGCCTGGTGCGCAGCTGTCTCGGAGGCGCGGCGGGATTCAGGGAAGCGGTAGCGCGCGGAGACGACCTGCTCCAGTGCGGTGATGGGTTCCGCCGCTTCCAGCCGCTGGGGCAGCCACGCGAGCCGCGCCGCGCGCTCCCGGGGAGCGAGGCCCGACACGTCCTGCCCGTCCACGAACACATGCCCGGCGTCCGGACGCAGCAGGCCCAGCGCCACGCGCAGGAGCGTGGACTTGCCCGCGCCGTTGGGCCCGACGATGGCCACGAAGTCACCGGGTGCCACGCGCAGGGACACGCTGTCCAGCAGCGTCCGCCCCCGAGCCCGCACCGTCACCGCGTCCAGCATCAGCCCGGCCGTCATCGCGAGGAGGGCAGGGTGCCCAGGGCGGCGCGGAGCCGCTCGACGACATCAAGGATGGCGGGCCCGGTGGACTGCACGTCGGGCCCGATGACCAGCCGCACCCGGTCCTCCCGCGCCGCGCGCAGGCCGGTGAGCTGCTTCCATGGAGCGAGGAGCTGCGCCTGCTTCGCGGCATCCAGGGCCGGCGCGCTGATCAGCACCAGCACCGCGTCCGGATCCAGCGCGATGACGCCCTCCAGCGACAGGTTGGGCGGCCCCGTGACGTCCTCCGCGACGGCGTTGCGAGCCCCCGCCGCCTCCAGCGCGGCGCCGTGCAGTGACGCGCGCTTCATGTACCAGACCTCCGACAGCGTGCCCGCCGTGTCACCCAGCACCAGCAACACGCGGGGAGCATCCTTCGGCGCGGGGCGTGACAGCGTCTGGTTCAGCCTCTCCGCGAGCGCCGCGGCCTGGGGCTCTCGGCCGCTCAGCCGGCCCAGCTCCTTCACGCTGCCGACGACTTCCTGGAGCGAAGTCCATGGCAGCACCTTCAGCGGCGCGAGCGCGGAGAGCGCCTCCGCGGGGGCCTGCTTCACCTGTTGATCCACGAGCAGCGTGGGCTTGAGCTTCGCGATGGCTTCGAAGTTCGGCGCGAACGTGGTGCCCACCTTGGGCAGGGCGGGCGTGCCTTGGGGCAGGGCGGTGTAGTCGGACACGCCCACGATCTCCGAGCCCGCGCCCAGCGCGAACAGCGTCTCCGTGACGGAGGGCGACAGCGAGACGATCCGCCGCGCCTGGGCTTCCGGAGCGGGGGGCGCGGGACGCTGGCAGCCCGCCGCGAGCGCGAGCACCACGCAGAGCAGGGAGGGGAGGCGGAAGAGACTCATGGGCGGGCCGACTTCTAGCACGCGCGTCACGGACGGGTGTCCGGGAAGCGGTGTCTGGGTTTCGCTTATCCTGGGAGTTCCTCACAGAGGGGATACCCGGACATGACCTGGATGAATTGGACGTCCCGCGCGCTATGCGCCGCGGCGCTGCTTTGCACTTCCTCGGCCTTTGCCGCGTCGCCGTTCGCGGAAGGGATGATCTCCATCACGTTGGATGACGGCTGGAGCACGCAGTACACGCTGGCGCGGCCGGCGCTGAAGTCGCGGAACATCCCCGCGACGTACTACCTGGTCACCGACGCGGTGGCGCAGGGTTGGGGCGGTTACATGAGCCTCGCGCAGGTGCAGACGCTCAAGGCGGAGGGCAATGAAATCGCCAGCCACACGCGCACGCACGCGGACCTCACGTCGCTGACGCCCGCGCAGCTGACGTCGGAACTGCACGACTCGCGCACGTGGTTGCAGACGAACGTGGGGGCGACGTGCGGCAAGGATTTCGCGTCACCCTACGGCGCGTACAACGCGACGGTGATGACGGCGCTGAAGACGGAGTACGCCAGCCACCGCACCATCAACGCGGGCCGCAACTTCAAGGACACGGTCATCTACGAGCTGCGCGCCAACGACGTGTCGAGCGCCGTGACGGTGGCGCAGGTGAAGGGGTGGATCAACCAGGCCATCGCGGAGAAGAGCTGGCTCATCATCCTCTTCCACGAGTTCACCAGCAGCGCGCCCACGCGCGAGACGCAGTACCGGACGACGAACTTCACGAACATCCTCAACTACGTGCAGTCGACGGGCATCCGCACGGTGACGGTGGAGCAGGGGCTCGCGCTGACGGACGGCCTCACGGAGGCGCCGCCGTCGGTGGGCACGGTGGTCTACGACGACGCGATGGGCAGCGGCTTCCAGAACTGGAGCTGGGCGACGCATGACCTGGACCAGTCCGTCACGGTGCACTCCGGCTCCACGGCGGTCAGCTTCGAGCCGGACTACTGGGAGGCACTGATGTTCCACCACTCGGGGTTGGATCTGTCGCTGTACCAGTCCATCGACCTCTGGGTGCACGGAGGCACGACGGGTGGACAGCAGGTGCGGCTGGCGCTCTACAACGGCGGCACGCCGCTGGGCAGCATGAGCCTGGAGACGGCGCTGGGGCACCCCATCTCGGCGGGGACCTGGCAGAAGGTCTCCATCCCGCTCAGCGCCCTGGGCGCGACGTCCGGCACGGTGGATGACTTCTACGTGATGGACGAATCGGGATCGGATCAGGGCACGCTGTACATGGACGACTTCGTGCTCGTGCCGTAAGTCGCAGCGCCAATGCGCGCGCCGGTGCCATCTCCGGCGCGCGCGTGAAGGCAGTCAGGGCCTACAGCTTGATCAGCTCCACGTCATCCATGTGGATGAAGTTGGAGCCGTTGTGGGCCGGCGACTTGCTGTGCAGGCCGAACTCCAGGTAGCCGTTGGTGACATTGATGGCGGGCGTCTCCAGCAACGTGTAGTTGCCGTAGGTGCCCAGGTTGGTGATGGCCGGCGCGCAATCACCGCAGTTCTTCACCTGGAAGCGCGCGAAGTCGAACGTGCCTCCCTTGCGGAACCAGGCGCGCAGCTTGTAGTTGCCGGACGCCAGACCGGACTTCGTCTGGTACGTCCACGCCTCGTAGGCCGCCGCCGACGTCCACTGCGTCAGGTGGAAGCTGCCCGAGTGCCCGCCGTTGTAAGTCTCCGAGAACGCCGCCGTGCCCGTGCCGTTCGGGCTCCAGGTGGTCCAGCCCGTCATGCCGTTCTCGAAGCCCGGGTTGGTCAGCCCCAGCGACTGCGAGCCGCCCGGCTGGTACCAGCGCACCCACTCCACCTCCATCGTCTTCTTCGCGCCCCAGGCCAGGTCGATGGAGGCCGGCGCCGGGTTTCCGTACCAGACGCCGCCGAGCGCCAGGTTCAGGATGAGGTAGTGGTTCTGCTGGAACTCCGACTCGTTGTGGTTGAACGTCGCCGTGGACACGAAGTCCTTGTCCAGGCGGAACACGATGGTGTTCGCGTTCCACTCCACTTCGTACGTGTGGAAGTCCTGCGACAGGTCCACGCCACGGCTCGCGCCCGTGCCCCAGTCCGCGTTGCCGCCGTTGTGCCAGTGCAGCGCCGACTTCATCCACGTGGGCTCCGTGGACTTCCACTCCAGGATGTCGATCTCGCCCGCGGCCGGCCAGCCCGCGCTCTGGATGTTCGAGCCCAGCGTCCAGAACGCCGGCCACATGCCGTAGCCCGGCGGGACCTTGATGCTCGCGACGATCTTCCCGTAGCGCCCCTCCACCTTGCCCTTGGTGTGGATGCGGCCGGAATAGAACGACCGGTACTGCCCCGCGCAGCGCGAGTCCGTGGGGTTGTCCGCCGTGCGCTCCGCCGAGATGATCAGCTTGCCATTGGCCACCGCCACGTTCTGCGCGCGCGGGAACTCCAGCTCACCCGTGCCGAAGTTGCAGTTGTTGGTCACCGGATCCCAGTTGCTGGTCAGCACGTTCCACGCGCCCGTGTTCAGCGCCGTGCCCGTGAAGTCGTCCTGCCATGACAGCGACCACCCCGAGCCCGGGTCGTACGCGCGCTCGCCCTGCTGCGTCTGGCCGTAACCCTCCGCCTCCACCGGGGCGGCGGCTTCCGGCTCGGGAGAACAGCCAGAGAGGGTGGTCAGGAGTCCTGCGGCGACGAGGCCTGCTCGAAAAGGGCGGTGCATGAATGCTCCGGGGTAGGGGGAGCATTCATATTTGCCGGTTTTAACGCGTCTTGCCAGGAAGTCTGGAAGCGCCTCAGCCGAGCCACTGGGGATTCTGGACGGTTCCGTCGAAGTGGTGGCTCGTCTTGTACTTCTCGTAGGCGCCGTCCTGGGCCGCGTCCTTCGTCCTGGCGAGCAGGGCCTGGACTTCCTTTTCGCTCAGGGGCTTGAAGGTGCGCGCCGCGGTCAGCGCCTGCTGCAGGCGCTCCTGCGAGTCGATGCCGGTGATGACGACGCTGACGGGCAGGGACAGGTTGTAGCGGAGGCACTCGGGCGCGGTGACGGTCTTGCTGTCCAGGATGAACGGGTCGCCCATGCACTTCATGGCGAGCACGCCGATGCCCTCCTTCACGAGCACGGGCAGCACGCGCTTCTCGAAGCTGTTGAAGTGGGCGTCCATCACGTTGAGGGGCAGTTGCACGGTGTCGAAGCGGAAGCCGTGCTTCTTCGCCGTCTCCAGCATCTTCAGGTGGATGTCCGGGGACTTGTGGCCGGTGAAACCCAGGAAGCGCGCCTTGCCGGCCTTCTGCGCGTCCTTCATCGCCTCGATGGCGCCGCCTTCGGCGAAGGCTCGGTCGGGGTCGTTGTCTCGGATGACTTCGTGGAGTTGGAGCAGGTCCAGGTGGTCTGTCTGGAGACGCTGGAGGGATTCGTCGATCTGCTTCGCGGCGGTCTTCTTGTCGCGGCCGTCGACCTTCGTCATAAGGAAGGCCTTGGCGCGGTAGCCGTCGCGCAGCGCCTTGCCCATGCGCTCCTCGCTCTTGCCGTCGTTGTAGTCCCAGCAGTTGTCCAGGAAGTTGATGCCCTGGTCCAACGCGCCGCGGATGAGCGCGATGCTCTCCGACTCCTCCTTTTGCTTGCCGATGTGGAAGCCCCCGAGCCCGATGCACGAAACCTCCTGGCCGGTGCGGCCCAGCTTGCGGCGGGGCACGGCGGACGCGTTCTTCGCCTTCGCGGGTGAAGCCCCAAGCACGGGTGGGGCAACCATCAGCGACAGCGTCGCGGCGAGGAATTCCTTCCGGGTCATGCGCGGACGTCCTTCTTCCAGAGGGCAGGCAGCGTCTGGGAGGCCGACGTTGGGACCGGGCGCCGCCCGGGACAACGGGCGCGAGGGTCGAATGTGCAGGAGCCACCGCTGCGGAGTGCGTGTGCAGGGCGGGCGTGTGCCGCATAATCGACACCCGCATGCGCATTCCCCTCCTTGTGCGGCGCGTGGGTCCGCTCCTCGCGCTGATCCTCCTGGCCGCGTGCCGCATTGAATCCGCCGCGCCGTCGGGAGGCGCCGCCGTGGCGCAGGCCTCGACCCCGTCCGGCGAGGTGTGGGTCTACACGTCGATGTACCGGCACGTGCTGGATGCGCTGGAGCCCTTGCTGAAGGAGCGGCTGCCCGGCGTGCAGGTGCACTGGTACCAGGCGGGCAGTGAGAAGGTGGCCAGCCGGCTGGAGGCGGAGCGGGCCGCGGGCGCGGTGCGAGCGGACGTGCTGATGACGTCTGATCCGTTCCTCTACGAGCGGTTGGCGCGGGATGGCGCGTTCCTGCGCTACGCGTCCGTGAACGCGCTGCGCATTCCGCGAACGCTGCTGGACCTGGACGCGAAGTACGCGGCCGTGCGGCTGTCCACGATGGTCCTGGTGCACCGCGTAGGCGCAGGCGAGGCGCCGAAGTCGTTCGCTGCGCTGGTGGATGGAAGCTGGAAAGGACGGGTGGCCATCGGGGATCCACTCACGTCGGGCACCGCGTTCACGTGGGCGGTGTTCCTGCACGCGCGGCGCGGAGATGCCTACTTCGCCGGGCTGAGGGAGCGGGGTGCGGTGGTGGCGGGAGGCAACGCGGCGGTGCTCCAGAAGGTGGAGAGCGGCGAGGTGGACGCGGGCGTGCTGCTGCTGGAGAACGCGCTGACGGCGAAGGCGAAGGGCAGTCCCATCGAGGTCATCTGGCCGGAGGACGGCGCGGTGGTCATCCCGGGACCGGTGGGACTGTTCGCGTCGACTCGCAATCCGGTGGCGGCGAAGGCGCTGGTGGACGTGCTGCTGTCGCCCGAGGGCCAGCGCATCATCGTGGAGAAGGGGGACATGCACGCCGTGGACCCGCGCCTGAGCGGCCCGCGTGGAGAGTCCGGCGTGGACGGATTGCTGAGCCGCGCGCAGGCCTGGACGCCCGAGCTGCTGGAGCAGGGGCTGCTGCACGGCGGCGACATCAAGGAAGCCTTCAGCCGGGCGTTCGCGCGATGAGTCAGGAACGCCCCTTCGGAGGACGGGAGTGGGCCTCCGCCGGAGCGGCGCGCTCAAAACCTGTCCGACAGTCGGACAGGTTTTCGCTGCCCTGTTGGGAAGGGAGCACCTCCGTCCTGACTGAGGATGCAGCCAGGACGATGGGGAGCGACAGCGGGAAGCCGTCAGCACGCGGGGGCCCCGGCGGCTGTCCAAACCTGTCGGACAGTCGGACAGGTTCGCTCGATGGTCCAAACCTGTCGGACAGTCGGACAGGTTCGCTCGATGGTCCAAACCTGTCGGACAGTCGGAGTGGTTGGTGCGGTGGCCCTGGCCTGTCCGACAGCCGGACAGGTTCGCTCGATAGGCCAAACCTGTCGGACAGTCGGACAGGTTCGCTCGGTAGTCCAAACCAGTCGGACAGTCGGACAGGCTCGTGCGGTGGCCCAGGCTTGTCCGACAGTCGGACAGGTTTTTTCAGTGGGCCGCCGTCGGGGCGCCTCTTCAGGATTCTTCCTTTCTCATCCGCTTGGATTGGCGGCCTGTCCGAAGGACTGGCGTACCGCAAGCACCAGCACGTGAGCCTTGATGGGGGCGTGCGATGAGGGGGCGGTGGATTGCGTTGGCCTTGTGGCTCGTGCCGCTGCTGCTCTTCGCGGTGGTCCCGGTCGTGGCGCTCCTGGTGCGGGGCGTGGGTGCGGCGACGGGGGGATTGGGTTCGGTGCTCGCGGCGGAGTCCGGGGCGTTGGTGAACACGCTGGGCATTTCGCTGGGCGCGACGGCGTGGGCGCTGTGCCTGGGGGCTCCGCTGGCCTTCCTCCTGTTCCGCACGGACCTGCCCCTGCGTGGCGCGTTCACCGTGCTGTTCACGCTGCCGTCCGCCATCCCCGCGTTCATCTGGGGCATGGGGTGGCTGTCGCTCGCGAGCCCTCGTGCTGGCTACCTGAACCGCATGCTGGGCGCGGACGTGTTCGACCTCTATGGCGCGGCGGGCATCGCGTTCGTGGAGGGACTCTCGGGCCTGCCGCTGGTGCTGCTCGCGGGGGCGGCGGCGCTGCGGCGCGTGGACCCGGCTCTGGAAGAAGCGGCCCGGGTGTGTGGCGCTTCGCCGCTTCGCGCCGTGCTGAACACCACAGTTCCCCTGGTGATGCCCGCGCTGTTGTCGGGCGCGGTGATGGTGTTCCTCATGGCAGCATCGTCCTTCGGCGTGCCGTATCTGCTGGGCGTTTCGGCGTCTCCGCCCACCCGCGTCCTCACCACGCGCATCTATGAACTGGTGCTGCTGGGCAGCGAGGAGGGATTGCCTCGTGCGTCAGTGCTCGCGTCGTTCCTCCTTCTGCTTACGCCGCTGGCGCTGGGACTGACCTGGGTGCTGGGCCGAAGCGGACGGGTGCGATTGAGCGCGGGGAAGGGCGTGTCTCCTCGCGTGCTCGCGTTGGGGACGTGGCGGACCGCCGCGCTCGCCGGAGTGGGCCTCGTGGGCGGGGTGCTGGTGGTCCTGCCCCTTGCGGCCATCCTGCTCACTTCGCTGCAGCGCAGCTTCGGCGCGGCGCTGACCTGGGACGCGCTGACGCTGTCGCACTGGTCTGGGGTGCTGTGGGACGCACGTACGCTGCGGGCCACGGGGCGCAGTGTGCTGCTCGCCGCGGGGGCGGGCCTGCTGGTGGTGGGGTTGGGCCTTGCAGGTGCGCTCCTTCGGCGAGCCTTTCGTCGTGGCGGCGCGGCCGTGGAAGCGATGGCGGTGTGGCCCTTCGCGGTTCCGGGCACGGTGCTGGCGCTCGCGCTGCTGGTGGCGTTCTCTCGGGACTGGCGGCTGGTGGTGCTGGACCGCGTGGCGTTCGTGCTGGTGCTGGCGCATACGCCGTGGCTGATGCTCGTGGGCTACGTGGGGAAGTACCTGGCGCTCGGCGAACGCAACAGCTCCGAGGCCCTGGCCCAGGTGGATCCTTCGCTCGCGGAGGCTGCGCGCGTCGGCGGTGCCGGGCCCGTGCGGGCGTTCGTGGACGCGACGCTGCCATTGCTGCGGCCCGCGCTCGTGGTGGCGTTCGTGCTCGCGTTCCTTGCGTGCGCCACGGAGATCACGCTGTCCGTGCTGCTGGTGCCCGCGGGCTCCGAGGTCCTGGGCACGCTGCTGTTCGAATTGCAGAGCTACGCGGACCCGGCCGCCGCGGCCGTGCTCGCTTGCGCGTTCGTGGCGCTGGTGGTCGCGGGACAGGCCGTGCTGGCGTGGGCCCGGCGTCGAGTTCCGGAGGTGCGGTGATGGCGGCCATCGTCCTGGAGGACCTGGTCAAGGCTTACGGCGGGACGCCCGTGGTGCGTGGCTTGAGCCTTCAAGTGGGGCAGGGCGAGCTGGTGTCCCTGCTGGGCCCTTCTGGCTGCGGGAAGACGACGACGCTGCGGATGCTCGCGGGGTTGGAGCATCCGGATGCGGGCGTCATCCGCCTGGGGGATGAAGTGGTCGCTGGACCCGGCGTGCGCGTTCCTCCCGAGAAGCGCGGCCTGGGCATGGTGTTCCAGAGCTACGCCATCTGGCCGCATCGCAGCGTCGAAGCGAACGTCGCGTATCCCCTGTCGCTCCGGAAGGTGCCACGCCACGAGGTGGCTTCCCGCGTGCGCGAGGCCCTGCGCTGGGTGCGGCTGGAGGCCTATTCGGCGCGGATGCCGCACGAGCTGTCCGGTGGACAGTTGCAGCGCGTGGCGCTCGCGCGGGCGCTGGTGGCGGGGCCTCGCGTGCTGCTGTTGGACGAGCCCCTTTCCAACCTGGACGCGGCCCTGCGCGAGGAGTTGCGCGCGGAGATCGCCGCGCTGCGAGCCCGGCTGGGCACGACGCTCGTGTTCGTCACGCATGACCAGGGCGAGGCGCTGGCCCTGTCGGACCGCATCGCCGTGATGAACCGGGGCGTCATCGAACAGGTCGACACTCCGGAGCGGCTGTACCGGGAACCGGCGACTCCGTTCGTCGCGGGCTTCGTCGGAGGCGCGAACGTGCTGCGAGGCGAGGTGCGCGCGGGTGCCTTCCACTGCGCGGGGACGGAGACCTCGTTTGAGCTGCCCGTGGACGCGAAGCCCGGGCCGGGAACGCTGGTCGTGCGTCCGGAGGATCTGGAGCTGGGGGAGACCGGAACGCCGCTGGTGCTCTCCGCTCGCCTGTTCCTGGGGCACGCGGCGGAGTACCGCTTCCCGGTGGGAGACGCGTTCCTGCGCGTCATCGGGCCGGCGCTGGAGAGCGTGCGCGCCGGTCAGACGCTCCGGGTGCGCGTGCGCAAGGCCACGGTGTTCGACGCGGGCGCTTGAGGCTCAGTACAGCGTCGTCTTCACCCGGGCTGGCAGCTCACGGTCGTACTCGCCTCCGTCGAAGTCTTCCGGGCTCAGCGCTTCGAGGATGGATCCGGGGCTCGGGAATTCGGCGCGGGGGACTTGCCGGGCCGGGTCCCAGAGCCCGGAGCGGATCAAGGCGCGACTGCACTGGAAGTAGACCGTCTCCACGATGATGCGCAGCACGGAGCGGGGTTGTTTTCCCTCGAAGGTGAAGCGCTCGAGCATGGACGGCTCGATGACGATGCTCGCCCGGCCGTTGACGCGCAGGGTTTCGTTCACGCCCGGGACGAAGAACAGCAGCGCGACGCGCGGATCCGCCACGATGTTCCGCAGCGAGTCCATGCGGTTGTTGCCTCGGCGGTCGGGCAACAGCAGCGTGCGCGCGTCCTCGATGACCACGAACCCGGCGGGGTCTCCTCGCGGCGAGGCATCCAGCCCTTCAGGGCCGGACGTGGCGAGCACCATGAACGGCGATCGCTCGATGAAGGGTCGGTACGCCGGGTGGAGGTGGTCCACCTCCTTGAGCACGGACGACTTCCCAGGAACCCCGTACAGGCGTTCGAGCGTCTCCACATCGTTCACGGTCTTCATCCGGGGGCGCCTCCCGGGGCCTTTTTAGGCATTTAAAATGGCCATGTCACACGCGGCACCGGCTGCGTCGTCCTGGGGATGGAAGGGCACTTCGCCCCCCAGAACGAGGAGTTCCCAATGAAGGCCAGGATGAATCCTTTCGCGGTCGCGCCGGAGGCCCTCAAGTCCATGATGGAGTACAGCGGGAAGGTGTCGGCGCTCGGGCTGGAATCGAACCTCCAGGAGTTGGTGAAGATCCGCGCCTCGCAGCTCAATGGCTGCGCCTTCTGCATCCACATGCACACCCGCGACGCCCGCGCGCACGGGGAGACCGAGGAGCGCATCTACCTGCTGGACGGCTGGCGTGAGTCGCCGCTGTACACCGAGCGCGAGCGGGCGGCCCTGGGCTGGACCGAGACCTTGACGCTCGTCTCCCAGACGCACGCCCCGGATGCGGACTACGCTGCGCTCAAGCCGCACTTCACGGAAGAGGAGATCGTGAGCCTGACCCTACTGATTGGCCTGATCAACACCTGGAACCGGATCTCCGTCGGCTTCCGGTCCATGCACCCGGTGACCTCGCGCAGTGAAACCGCCTGACGTGAACCCCGCGGACGCCTTCGACCCGCTTCGCCCCCGCCTGCTCCGCATCGCGTACCGGATGCTGGGCATCGTCGCGGAGGCGGAGGACGTGGTGCAGGAGGCGTACCTCCGTTGGCACCAGACGGACCGCGACGCCGTGCGGGACGCGGAGGCCGTGCTCGTCCGCACGGTGACCCGGCTGTGCCTGGACGTCCTGAAGTCCGCGCGCGTGCGGCGCGAGGAGTACGTGGGGACCTGGCTTCCAGAGCCCATCATCGAGACAGTGGAGGGCGACGACTTGACGCTGACCCTGATGATGGCCCTGGAGCGCCTGTCCCCGCTGGAGCGCGCCGCGTTCCTCCTGCATGACGTGTTCGGCATGGACTTCGAGGAGGTGGCGAAGGCCATCGACCGCGATCCCGCGGCGTGCCGACAGCTCGCCAGCCGGGCACGGGCCCACGTCCAGGAGGCCCGGCCCCGCTTCCCCGTGACCGAGGCGAAGGGCCACGAGCTGGCCTCGGCGTTCCATGCCGCGTCCCGGAGCGGTGACACGCACGCGCTCCAGGCGCTGCTGGCCCAGGACGTCGTGCTCTATTCGGACGGGGGCGGCAAGGCGAAGGCGGTGCTCAATCCCATCTACGGCCAAGCCAAGATCGTGCGCATGCTCGAGGCGTTCGTCCGACGCACGGGCGTGAACTCGTCACAGCTCGTGTACGAGGGCTCCATCGACGGCCTGCCCGCGTTCGTCACGCTGGAGGCGGATGGGACGCTGCAGACCACGGCGCTCGGCATCGAGGACGGCCGCATCGTCACCCTCTACATCACGCGCAACCCCGACAAGCTGATGGGCATCCGGCGGGCGGTGGTGGAGGAGTCGTCGTAAGGGTTCAGCCCGCGGCGAAGGACTCGCGCGCGAACTCGACGAACCGCAGCAGGGCCGGGGAGCTTCCGGCCTTGCGCCACGCGATGGCGGTGTTCGTCACCGGCGCGTCCTCCGGCAGGTCGATGAAGGCCACGCCGGAGTGGTGCTCCGTGTCGGGCGTGTGCGGCATGGGCGCGATGCCGAAGCCCGCGGAGACGAACCAGATCTTCGTCGCGACGTTCTGCGCGTACTGGCGCACCGCCGGTTCCACCCCCGCGTCGCGGAGCCGCTCGAAGAACCCCGCGTAGTAGTCCGGCGGCGCGACGCCGGGCTCCACCAGGACGAGCGGCTCCTCCCGCAGCTCCTTCCACGCCACCGCCTTCCGCTTCGCGAACGGATGCCGTGAGGGCACCGCCAGCCGGAAGGGCTCCCGGCGGATGAGGTGCGAGACGACGTTGGGAGGCATCCGCTCGCGCGGGCGCAGGATGCCCACGTCCAGCGTGCCGCGCTCCAACGCCTCCAACTGCCACGCGGACGGATGGTTGCTCAGCTCGATGTGGACCCCCGGCACCTTCTTCTGGAAGGCCCGGAGCATCGTGGCGAACCGGGGCGTCGCGAACGACGAGATGAGCCCCAGCACCAGCACGTCCTGTTCGCCTCGGGCCTGCCGTGCCGCGTGTTCCTGGAACCGCTTCGCGCGCTCCAGGAGTTGGTGCGCTTCCGGCAGCAGCTCGCGCCCCAGCTTCGTGAGGCGCACTGCGCGGGCTTCGCGTTCGAAGAGAGCTCCGCCCAGCTCGGTTTCGAACTTGCGGATCTGCTGACTGAGCGGCGGCTGGGCGATGTGCAGGCGCTTCGCGGCGCGGGTGAAGCTGAGCTCCTCCGCGACCGCGACGAAGTACCGCAGGTGGCGCAGCTCCATGGTCCATACGCTCCAGGTCTGGATTCCAGACCCAGGATATATTGGATGTATGGATGGGGGATCCTCCGCCCCAGGATTTCTTGAGACACCTATCTGGGGGAATAACCTCCCCCTCGCGAGGTGGATGTGAAGAAGCAACAGAAGCAGGACAGGACGGCGGAGCGCGGTCGGTTCTCGGCGAAGCGGAAGAAGGAGGCTGTGCTCCGATTGCTCAAGGGC
>NZ_RAWF01000101.1:0-32412 GCF_003612075.1 Corallococcus sp. CA041A | reverse complement strand
CCAGCCAGGAACTTCTCCCGCCACTCGCTCAGCACCGCTGCCGTGACGCCCAACTCTCGGGAGAGGGCGTCGAGCTCCTCGCCCTTGAGCAGACGGAGCACGGCCTCCTTCTTCCGCTTCGCCGAGAACCGACCGCGCTCTGCCGTCCTGTCCTGCTTCTGCTTCTTCACATCCACCTCACGAGGGGGAGGCTATCCCCCAGAAAGGTGTCTCAGGAATCCCTGGGGCGGAGGACAGGAGAGCCGCGGCACGCAGCGCCACTCCCTGCTGCCCGCCGCGGCGGAGCAGCCCTGTCAGGAGGCGCCGCTGCCCGGCAGTTAGCCGCACGCCCTGCTGGGGCCTCTTCCGGCGCACGCTGCTCATCACCAACGCAGCGTACCCCTGAACGGAATTACTCCGGTTGGCTTAGGGTCCCCAGTAGAACCCGGTCCCATCCTCGGTGGCGCTCCACAGCTCGTCCGACGACAGCCCCTCCAGGGTCGTGAAGCCCTGGGTGCCGAAGAGGAAGTCCTGCCACGCCACTCCGTCGAAGCGGACGAGGTCGTCCGAGTCCAGGTGCGCGAAGACGACGCCCTGTCCGAAGGACACCACGTCCAGCAGGTCGGGTGCGACGCCACCATCCACGTAGATGGGATACGTCGGCTTCGTGCTCCAGGTGCCCGCCGCACGCTCCAGGAACAGCCCCTGGGCTCCGCCCGCGTAGGCCAGGCCCGGCGCCACCACGTGCACGGCCTGCAGGGCGTCCTGCCCCGAGATCAACTGTGGCAGCGGCTCCCGCAACCACGGACCTCCATCCGCGTTGACGTGGTACGCGACAGGCCCTTTGCCGTTGGTACCCACGGTGATGAGCGTTCGAGGGTCGAGGCAGTGGATGGAGCGAAGGTCCGCGTCCACGTGCTCCACCCGCTGGGGCTCCGCCGGATAGTCCCAGCGGAGGATGTCCCCGGTCTCGCTCACCGCGTAGAGCGTCGTGCCTCCGTCCGCCTCGAAGCCCACTAGGTCCTGGATGGCCGCCCCTCCCCCGTCAAAGGACGTCAGCGTGCAGGGCTCTGCGGCGACAAGCGACCGCGTGGCGAACTGCCCCATCCAGGAGCCCATGAACACATGCCCGTCGCTCGGCCGCGCCCACGCGGTGGACCAGGCTCCGTGGCAGTCGGTGAATGGCTGTACGTCAAAGCCACCATCGGTCTGCCAACGAACGTGGTCGAGCACGTCGTTGTTGTTGCTCACGAGCCAGGCCTGACCGCGTGCATGGGGCGCCACGTCCCGGAAGGTCGCTAGAGGGAAGCGCTCGGTCGTCCTCCAGTCGACGCCTTCACAGACGGGCGCCGGGTCCTGGCGGCCGTCACAGTTGTTGTCCAGGAAGTCGCAGCGCTCCTCCACCCCCGGGGAGATGGAGACGGAGTGGTCGTCACAGTCCGTCCCCCGGGTGGCGGTGCTCACGTAGCCATCCCCATCTTCGTCAAGCGCGCTCAACGTCAGCTCGACGCTGGCGGTGTCCTCCTCGGGAACCTCCACCTGCGTGGACGCAGTGGCCACCTCCTGCCCCGCGCACGAGCGCTCGCGGGCGGAGGCTGTCACCTTCACCGTGTCGCTCCACCCGGTGCGACGCACGAAGCCTGTCTCGCCCGCGCCTTCGGGCACCGACAGCTCGAAGGTCCTGGAGGCATCCTCCGCGTCCACCACTCGCAGCGTGACGCAGCCTGGACGGAAGCCGTCGTAGGTCAGCCGCACCTGGACATGGCAGGGATGGCTCGCGTCGCATCCGCTGGGGCGCTCCGCTTCGAGTTCCTCGATGTCCGGCACCGTGCAGGTGATGCAGAGCAGTCCGAGTCCCACGGCCACGGCGCGCTTCATGGAGAGACCTCCGTCCGCGGCGACGGCGAATCGCCCGTGAGCAGCCAGGTGATGGCCGCGCCGGCCGCGGCGGTGACGGCCGCGCCCAGCAGGATGTTGGCCGCGAGCGCCTGTCCCCGCGCGCTGTCCAGGTGCGCCGTCCGGTCGCTGTAGAAGTCATCCTCGCGCGCGGCGTTCACGTTGCTCCGCGACTGGAGGCCCACGTAGCTCCCAATGCCCCCCGAGCACCACGCCTCCCCCCAGCAAGGCCAGCGGAAGCACCGGCGTGCGGCGCACCTCCTCCCGCGCCGGTGCCGGCACGAGTCCAGGTGACGGAGCGGGCTCCGGCTGCACATCCGCTATCGCGACCGGCGCGCCCGGAGGCGGCCGGGGGTTGCGCGCCAGCTCCCGCTGCACGTTCCGGCGCACCTCCTCGAAGTCACGTGACACCTTGGGGGACACCTTCACCGGAAGGCTCGCATCAGGCAGCAGCGACAATCCCTCCTTGAAGGCGGCCAGTGACTCCTGACGACGCCCCAGGTCCGCGAGCACGATGCCCCGGAGGATGGCCACCCTGCCCCGCTCTCCACCGTCGCGCGCCACGGCCTTCGCCGAGTCGAGCTGCTCGAGCGAATGCTCGTAGTCGAGATCCTCGTAGGCCCGGGACGCGGCGGACATCCGGGCCTGGAAGTCAGGGCCCGGGGAGACCACGGGCTGGCCCCAAGCGGGCGACGCCAGCATCAACGAGACGCCGAGCACGATTCGCAGGTCCATAGGTACGGAAGATACCTCCCGACTCCAGGCCCGGAGTTCCGTGCCGTGCTGTTTTGATTCCACGGAGTGTTTGGCATTGGAACTGGACCCCCCGTCTGGAAGGTGCGTGGCCCCTTCACGCCCTGGGCCTGAAAAGGCCGTGGAAATGGTGGGGGAATATGCGCGGCACGGGACGTAACAGCACGGGGCGCAACACACCGTTGTTCTTCCTCGCCCCTTTCCGGAGTCGTCCCATGCGCTTCACCTCGTCCGCCGCTCTCCTGGTCACCGCCTCGCTCGTCACCGCCTGTGGCGGTCCGCTGGAGGAAGAGACCCCGTTGCCAGGGCAGGAGGCGGAGGTTGGCGGCACCAGCGAGGCGCTGGGCATCACCCTCCCCCCGGTCCTCCCGTGCCTGACCAGCAGCACCGTGCTGGCGCAGCCGGACGGCGCGACGGTTCCCTATGTCTGGAACTGCCGCAAGACGGGCTACGTCCCTGTCTACGCGACGTCGAATGACGCCACGTACGGGCAGCCTTCGTGCACGGACCGCTTCGTGGTCGACGTGACGAACATCGGGGGCAGGCCGTCCCGCGCCTACGTGGAGGCCGTCCCGGCGACGGCGCCCACCACCCAGTCCGCCTGCAACGCCCTCTTCGTTTCCGGAGACGCCTGGGGAATCGTCAACACCGCGTGGGAAACAATTGGCACGGTGAGCGGCTCGGGCGTCTGGACTCCGCCGATCTTCGGGCTTCCGGGCTCCTGCAAGCTGCGCTTCTACGTCCCCGACAGCTCGGGCTCGGTCTACACCAAGGTGCGGGTGACCGGCATCGCGACGCAGAACGGCTCGACCCGGATCCGCGTGCGCGCGGGCGCGGAGGTCTTCGAAGGCAACCCCTGCTGAAGTGAGTGCCGTCCGGAGGTGCAAGGTTTGCACATCCGGACGCGCGCGCGACCGTGCAAACCTTGCATGCACGGCAAGGTTTGCACACGTCCACGAAACCGTGTTGCCAGCGCGAATTTCCGACAGCTCCAGCGTTCATGTGATTGCGGGGGACGCGTTGGGGCGCCGCCGTGAAGCCGCATGAACGCGGGGAGCGACGGACACATGGTGACGACCTGGAGGCGCGCGTTGTTGGGCGCGGTGATGTTGACGGCCGCGGGCGCGAGCGCGGAGCCGCCGCCCAGCAACAGCGCGCAGGGCACGCAGCTGCACGGCACGGGGCGCTTCGAATCCATCAACATCCCGCTGGCGACCGTGGAGGTGCCAGAGCCCCCCGCTGGCGTGACGTGCGCGCCGGCCAAGGCGTTGACGTTGAACGGCCGGGTCATCACGGCGCAGGGCTGCTCGGGCGGAAATCCTCCCGTGGCGGCGCGGTTCCTGGAGGGACACTCGCTGGTGAACACGACGTTCCAGGCGCCGTTCGAGGGCCGCACGGTGAAGCTCGTCATCGCGGAGGCCCGCTGTCACGAGGACATCACGCCGCCCACGGCGGAGTGCACTCCGGAAAACCTCTACGCGGGCAAGGCGCGCTGGGAGTACCGCGTGACGGCGTCCACGGAGGACAAGCGGCCCGAGCCGCTGTGTCCCACCGGCAGCGGCTTCGCGATTCCCGTGCCCCACGCCTGGTCCGCGGGCGGCGACCTGATCCGCAACCCGGACTACTTCACCTTCGCGTGCGCGCCAAAGAACGAGGGCTCCGCGTCCCAACCGTTCTTCGTGGGCGGCGGCGTCATCGCCAAGTGCGTCGACTGGGGGTACCCGCCCTGGGCCACGGAGTACCCGGAGGGCCAGGCGCTCGCGTACCACCAACTGTGCACGCGCATGGCCCGGGCGGACTACTGCAGCGAGGGCCGCAGCAACACGCTGGACGGGACGCCCATCTCCTTCAGGGGACCGCAGGCCGCGGTGGCGATGAGCCCCGGCGGACGCCTGCCCAAGACGGTTGGCACCGAAGGCTACGCACTGGAAGCCATCTGGGAGATGAGTGATTGCGGCGAGGTCCGCCCCGTGTGTCTGGGCAAGGCGCGCTGGGACACGCTGTCGCTGGAGGCAACGTGCGTGAACCGCGCGGTCATGCAGCCCAGCCGGATGCTGCGGCCCTGCGAGGATTGGAACGTGTCGAACATGGGCACGGCCACGATGCTCGTGTCCTACTCGCTCTTCATCGACCAGGCGCTGGTGGGCTTCAAGAGCGGGGAGACGGGCTACCTGACGACGACCTCGGTGACGGTGGACCTCCAGGAACATCCCGGTGGCGCGGACGTGTCCGGATATTCGCCGGACCTGGATGGCAACGGGGTAGCGGATGCGACGTCGTTCGGCGCGCTGCGCATGGAAGGGCCCCTGCTCACCCCGAAGCTGCCCACGAACATCCGCAAGCGCATGGGCAACCTCATCAAGCCGCTGTACCGCTGCGCCAACACCCATGGACGCTATCTGCTGACCGACACGTCCACCTGTGACGGCGCCTCCGGCTACTCGCTCAAGATGGTGAACGGGGACCAAGGCATCGAGGGCTTCCTGTACAGCGCCGTGGACAGCGACAGCCCGGGTCAACGGCGGCCGCTGAAGCTGTGGAAGCACGCGCAGCTGGTGGGCGTCTTCGCCACGTCCACGCAGGCCCCGGCCGGGTTCGTCCTCGTCCGGGACCTGGGCTTCCTGCCCGCGGTGGGACAGCTGCCGGGCCGCGACCTCTGAGACAGGCTCCACCGCCGGGTCCCCGTCACGGGGGCCCGGCGGATGGATCTACTGAGAGAGATCACTCATCGGTGGCAGTGGCTCCTGCCAGGAGAACGTCTGGTAGATGTTGGAGAAGGGCATCCCCCAGACCTCATACCCTTCGATGCTCCAGTTGGTGCCTTCGCTTTCACTGCGCTCCCAGTTCGGCGCCTCGTTCGGCGGTTCGAAGGCTCCCTTGAAGGCCTTGTGCAGGTAGGACGTCCACGAGGACCGGTTGAAGAGTGTGACCGTCATCGTCTTCCCGTCCGGGTTCGGGCTGAAGGTCGCGCGGTAGTGGCCAATGACAAACGCGAACACACCGTGCATGTCATTGTGCCCCTGGACCCGCATGGGATGATACTTGCCTCCCGCCATGTCCACGGCCTCCATCCATTCATTGCGGGCGCTGAGATAGGACTGGCTTTCACGCATGGCCTTCACGGGGACGGAGTCCGCGTCGAACTGAAGGTCCCGGGCCCCCGTGCCCGTGGCCCAGGAGAAGGCAATCTCGAACGCCCAGGCCCAGCTCGCCACCCGCTCGGACTGCGTCAGGGTCACGTCCGGAACGACCGCCATCGGAGAGGGCCCCCGGGGATTCGCGGTCAGCGGGGCAATGGGTCCCCCGCTCCCATTCAACAACCAAGCCTCTTCGGGTGTGACCTCCACGGACATGTTCACCCCGCTGTCGTCGCTGGAGCTCTCCTTGCCTGCCGGATCCGAGTCGGCCTCGGCGCCCCTCCCGCGCCCACACCCTCCGCAGCTGGTGCTGGGCCCCGTGACGGTTGACGTCTCCCCCCACCCACGGGAGCCATCGCCTTGCGGCCCATAGGTCGCACCGCCGCCAGAATAGCTCCCGCCTCCCGAGGACGAACCGGGGCCTGAGGAACCATCTCCCCCGCCCGATGAGCCGTCTCCTCCCGGCCCGGTCGAGTCCAACCCCGTCGGATCCACGAACGCGAGCGGGTTGTTCAAGACATAGCTGTACCGGTTGTACGACTGCCCGAAGCGCGGATACGTGACGTGCGGATCCGCGCTGAGGAACCGGCCCAGCACGGGGTCATACATGCGTCCCTTCATGTTGATGAGCCCCGACTCCGCGTCCGGCTCGTGTCCCGTGAAGCCCAGGTGCACGGCACCCAAGGGCGGCGAGATAGGCGTGGTGAGCGACGTCGGTGAGCGGCGGCTCCCGAAGGGATCGAACTTCATCCGCTCCTCCACGGCCCCCTGCGCGTTGGTGACGGTCTCCGTGGAGCCCAACGGGTCCACATGCAGGAACAGCTCCCGGTCCGGCTGGAAGGTGCCGCCACTCTGCGTCCAGACCACCTGCGCCACCTGCCGGTCCGCGCCGTGGATCTTGAAGACGTGTTCGACGGTGGAGCTCTTCCGCCGCTGCTCGTAGACCTCGCCCGCGTACAGCGTCTGATCCGTCGTGCTGCCCTGCGTGGACCTGCCCACCCGCCGCCGGTTCGCGTCGTAGAAATACAGCGTCGGCTGGCCACCCACGGTGAGGGAGGAAGGAAGGTCGAACGACGTATAGGACACCTGCCGCCCCGCCCCCGTGAGCTGCCGGCCGTTGGCGTCGTAGCTGTACGACGATGTCACGCCTCCCTGGGTCATGCTCGTCACGGCGTGCGGGCCGGCTCCCGCGCCATACCCATACGTCACCGTGGAGCCCGGGCCGGACACCACCGTCCGGTCCAGGAGGTTGCCGTTCGGTGCATGGTGGTAGCGCAGCTCGGACAGGCTTCCGCCCTGCGCCACCTTCCAGGTCGTCAGTCGATCCAACCGGTCGTAGGTGAAGTTCTCCACCGTCTGGGCCAACAGGTCCTCGCGTTGGGACAGGTTGCCGTTGGACTCGTACGTGTAGGCCAGGTCCTGGAGTGTCGTCAGTCCCAGGGTGGTCCGGATGGATCGGACCTTCCCGTCAAGGTCGTACTGTCGAACCGTCTCCGCGGTGTTGCCCATCCGCTCGGCCGTGAGCTGGCCATGGGCGTTGTAGGCCTGAGCCTCCCAGTAGACATGCTGGTTGGCCGGGTCCTGCACCGCGCGGAGGTAGCCACGGTCGTTGTACAGGCGCTCCACCTGGAGCCGTGCCCTGCCTGTCACGGCGGGATAGGTCAGGGTCTGGAGTCGGCCATAGGCGTCGTAGGACCGGTCGATGTCCGCGAGGAAGCCCAGGTTGTTGGCGATCCACGAGGTCTGCTTCGGCCGGGACAGCGCGTCGAACGTCGTCTCCATCCGGACCACCGCGTAATGGCTGGCGTTGGTGCTCACCGCCACCTTGCCAATGCCATGGAGCGCGGTGTCCCAGGTGAAGTTGGAGCGGCCGTCGGACTTGTCCACCTGGGTAATCCGTCCCAGGGCATCTCGCGTGTACGTGGTCAGCGCGCTCATCGCGTCACGCGTGTCCTTCAGCTCCCCGAACGCGTTGAAGTTGAACCGGCGATCGCCCGCGTCCGGATCAACCATGCGGATCCGGCGTCCGCGCACGTCGTATTCGAAGGACGTGATGTTCACGCCGCCAGGCTGCCGGACGCCCGTCGTCACTCCAAAGGGGCCGTAGGTGTAATACGTGTAGACACCGGGCCCGCCGCCCTCCAACTCGAAGTCGGCGCTGCCGCTCACGCGCTTCAGGTCGTCGAACTGGAGGACCGTGGTGTTCCGCTTCTCATCGAAGCTGGTGACGTAGCGGCCAGAGAACCTGCGCTCCTTGAACGTGCCGTCCGGGTGCTGCTCCCGCAGCGGACGATCCAGGTTGTCGTACGTGCTGGTGAACGACGCCGCGGGCGCGGACTCCAGGTGCGGCAGGGCCCGCGACACCGGGCGCCCCTTCGCGTCGTAGACCTGCTCCATGACGACATACGCCCCGTCGAATCCCTGCCAGCGGCGGAGCACCTCCCGCCCCAGCCGGTCGTAGGTGAGCTCCGCGCTCCGCGACGTGGTGGGCCCCGTCTTCACGGAAGCGGAGACCTTCGGCCGGCCTGTCGCATCCGCCAGGTGGCTGTACGTCACGTCCGCGGAGTCGGGCGAGTCCTCGAAGCGCAGCCGGCCCAGCCCGTCATACCGGTACTTCACCTGGACCCCGTTCGGATCCTGCACGGCCCCCACCACCCCGAGCCCCGGATGACGGGCGACCTCCTGCGTGTGCCCCAGCGCGTTGGTGAACGTCTTCGGGTACGTCTGGTCGAGGTCGTCGTAGGCGATGCGCTCGGTGCGGACCTGGCCCGAGCCCTCCGACACCACGGCGGAGACGAGCCCGAAGCCCGCGTCCCGCTCGTACGTCGTCGTGAGCAGCATCTCCGAACCACCGTCGACGACGCCCGCGGGCGCCGTCGGTTCCACCCGCGTCCGATGGAGCAGCCCCGTTGCCGGGGAGTAGTCGTGCTCGACGACCCGCGTCCGCGTCCCTCCGTCCAGGACGGTGTCGGTCTGGCTGAGCCGCCGCTGCTGGCTGATGAGCCAGTCCGACTCGGAGGTGTCGAACTGCGCGGTCGTGAGCATCCGGTAGCGGTTCCCACTGGCGGCACCGCTGACGACTTCGTCCGTGAGCTCCTCCAGGCTCGTCACGTTGCCGTAGGCATCCTGGGCCCGCGTCTTCTGGCCCTGGAACAGCAGATAGCCGCCCTCCTTCTCCTGCCAGGCCAGCGTCTCCGGGTACACGTCCAGCACCTTGCCGCCGTGACGGGAGTCCGCCTTGTAGGTGCTGGAGGTCACCACTTCGTAGGTGCCGCCGTCCTCCAAGGGGATCACGGTCCGCAGCTCCAGCGGGAGCCCGGCCTTCACGTAGAACGTGCCCTCGCGCGTGACGTTGTCGTACGTCGCGGTGCGGGTCGACAGGCGGAGCAGATCCTGCTCGACGCGCCGGGCGAACCCCAGCCAGCCGCGTCCCTTCCGGTCAAAGCGGCCATCCTGGTAGGTGAACTTCATGGCGCGAGGCTGGGTGAGCCCCGAGTCCTGTTCGTGGACCCGCACCAGCCACAGCCCCGTGCGTGCGCACCGCGTGGGATACGCGCAGCTCTGCGCCGGAGTGTAGACGCTGGCGTCCGACAGCGGCGCGTACTCGAAGCGCTCGAACGCATCCAGGCCGTCATCCACGCGCGTGAGCAGGTCGCCGGGCGTTCCCTGGCGCACGTAGACGTGGAGGGTGCCGTTGACGACCTGGACGAAGTCCAGCTGTCCGTCGCCGTTCACGTCCAGCACGTTGGACCAGTCCCAACCCGCGGGCTCGGTGGCGGTGCCGGGGAACTGACTGCCCACCATGAACGGCAGCCGGACTTGCGTGAAGCCCGTGCCCGTCGACACGAGCACGGTGACCTTTCGCGGCAGCGTGGGCGCCAGCGGATCCGAGCTCCCGCCCATCAGCAGCAGGTCATGCCGGCCATCGCCGTTGTAGTCCACGACCCGGACGCCCGAGTCATCCAGGTTGAGCGTCCCCACCGTGTGGTTCTGGGCGCCCACGTTCCAGGCCACCGGTTCGGCGAAGCCATGTCCCGTGTTCACCGCGACGCGCAGCTGCCCCTGCCCCACCTGCGCGGCCACGGCGTCCATCAGGCCGTCGCCCGTGACGTCCGCGAAGTAGTACTGCTTGCCGTCGTCCTGGGCGAGCGACAGCGGCTGCGTCACCACGGTGTTCGTCGTGCCTTCCAGCCCGTACGCCTGGAAGCCCACGCCCGTGGAGCGGAGCAGCAGGCTCGACTTCCCGCTGCCGTTCACGTCCACGGCGTAACCCCGGACGTTGTTCTCGTGCCGCGGCGTCGTCGTCACGTAGCTGGCGAGCGTGCCCGCGTTGTTCAACCGGTAGCCCAGCGTCTGCCCCGGCGTGCCACCCTGCCCGTAGGCACCCACGCCCCGAACCCACTCCGCGAAGCCGTCGCCGTTCAGGTCGAGCACGTACAGGCCACGGGCCTGGTGAACCCAGGGCTCCTGCGGGTCGTCGACGAACTCGAACGCCGTGGGGGAACCGGAGGCCGTGGGACGGTAGAGGCAGTTCCGGTACTGATAGCCGCCGAGCGATGACAACTTCTTCCCGGTGATGACCAGCTCCAGCCGGTCATCCCCGTCGATGTCCAGGTACCGCTCCTCTCCGTCGGGGCAAAGGCTGTCGTAGTACTTCACGGTGCGGGGCGTGGCGTCGATGCCGGTCCCCGTACTCAGGAAGAAGAACGACGCGCCCTGGATGAGGTCGTCGCGCCCGTCTCCGTTGATGTCGCCCGTGAGCAGGTGGCCCTCGCTGTGGGCGATGTTCGTGTCGATCTCCGTGAAGGTCGCGTCCCCCGGGGTCCAGGTGAAGCGCGTGCGAGGCAGACAGACGCCCGCGCCATCACACTCCTGCACCGCGTCCAGCCGGCTTCGCTGGCTGAGCGTGGCCAGGCCATAGGTCAGGGTGTAGGAGCGCAGCAGGCCCGTCGTCGCCGGGTTCGGGCCCCACATCTCGATGCGCTTCAGCCGCTGGGTGTGCTTCTGCTTGAGCCCGCCGACGAAGGCGTCGCTCGGGTCGGGCCGCGCCTCGTACTGGAACCGGACCGACCGCGTCGTCGTGCCCTGCGGATCCGCCGTGGAGGCCGTGTAGTCGATGCGGTCCGGGAGCTGCTCGATGGCGGAGGGATCGCTCGGGTGGGATTGGAGGCGGTAGTCCACCCGGAGGTAGTTCCCGGAGCGGTCCTCCACTCGCGAGACGCCCCACGCCCAGCGGACCTGCTGGCTGTAGTCCGTCGTGTAGAAGCGCGGCACGGAGGGGCTCTGGTAGCTCAGCGTCACGCTCGCGCGCGGGCCCTCCAGCGAGGCGTTGACGCCCCCGCCCATCGTCAGGATGCGGCCGTCCTTCAGGAAGACCTTGAAGGACGTGGGACCTCGCGCGTCGGGGCTGAAGGACACGACCTTGATGTGGGCATCCTGCTCGGTGCGGTACTCGGACTGGTGGCCGCCGTAGGGGCTGGCGGTCCCCGTGGGCCCGCCCGTCAGCACCAGCCGCTGACCATCCAGGCAGAAGCGGTCGCCCGCGTCGCCGTTGTCGAACCGGATCTCCCGGTCCGCGCCCTCGTGGAGGGTGGTCCGGCGGCAGCGGGTGATGCGCGACAGGCCCGACAGCGACCAGCCCACGCCCAGTTCCCCGTTGCCCACGCCGCTGTCGTACTGGAGCGCCAGGCCGGGCTGAATGCCCGCGCGGCCGTCCGGCACCCACAACGGGATGGAGTAGGCCGCCGTGCCGCTATGGCGGACCAGCCCCTGTCCAGGGAGTGTCCCCACGGCCAACCCGTTCACCGTCTCCGTCGCCAGGACCGTATCGGACGGAAGGCCCAGCGAGGCCGCCTGGGCCGCGACCGGGTGCGGGCTCGCGGGGGCGGGAGCACAGTGGAGCAGCGGAAGGGACGCGAGCGCGCCCACGAGGAGAGAAGCTCGCCATCTGCGTCCACGTGAGGCTCCGGGGGAAGGAAGAAAGGGAATGCGCGCGCGATGCGCGACAGGAAGTCGTCGTCTCAGGGGCATGGACGTTCCGGGAGTGGAGAGGAGCGATGTTTCCTGCCTCCGGCCTGGCAGGCCCCCTGGATAGTCCCGGTGGCGTGACGGAAGCGTGACGGCGCTCCGCGAGTCCGCTCCGAAGAGAAAGCTCCAGGCTTCAGCACCGGACATCAGGACATAGACGTAAAAGCAGAATATCTAGCAAATACCCCAAGGCGGTTCGGGCTGGCTTGACGCCGGTCCATGCCCCCCAAGGGAAGGCTATGTCCATGCTCCAGAAGCGCTGGCTGACGGCATCCGTGGTCCTGCTGGGAGTGAACGGGTGTGGTGGAGGTGAAGGCTTGGAGGAGCTGGCGGAGGCAGCGGTGGCCCAGGGCGTGGTCGCGCAGGCCGCGCCCGGGTGCCTGGCTTCCGACGTGGACACGGATGGAGACGGCGTCTGCGACAAGGTGGAGGCGCAGTACGGCACCAACCCTCAGAGCACCGATACGGACGGCGACCGTCTGAGCGATTACGCGGAGCTGTTCGGTTCCGGCGGCGTGAACCTGCCGGCGCTGGGCGCCAACGCACGCCGCAAGGACATCTTCATCGAGGCGGACTACTACGCCAACCGCCAGCCCACGCAGGGCGCGCTCAATCGGGTCATCACCGCGTTCGCCAACGCGCCCGTGTCGAACCCGGACGGCAGTACGGGCATCACGCTGCACCTGGCGCTGGACCAGCAGATCGCGGCCGCGGACGCGGACACGGACCTGAACCCGGTGTGGACGGACTTCGACAAGATCAAGGCGAAGTACTTCGCCGCCGCCCGCGCGCCGTTCTTCCACTACATGCTGTTCGCCAACACCTACAGCGGAGGCACCTCCAGCGGCATCTCGCGAGGCATCCCGGCCCACGACTTCGTGGTGACGCTGGGCGGCTGGTCCACGCCGGGCGGCACGGAGCTGCAGCAGGCCGGCACCATCATGCATGAGCTGGGGCACAACATCGGTCTGCGCCACGGCGGCACGGACAACGCCAACTACAAGCCCAACTACCTGAGCATCATGAACTACGAGTATCAGGTGTATGGCTTCACCATCAGCGGCGCGGCGAACGTGTTCGACTATTCGCGCGTGCGAGTGGCGTCCTTCAGCGAGGCGGCCATCAACGAGGTCGCGGCGTTCACGCCCGTGGCCCCCACCACGGAGGCGGACCTGGCGAAGATTGGCGGGCTGCGCTTCGTCAACGTCCAGGTTGCTGGCACCGCGAGCGCCAACCTGGACATGAACGCCAACGGCACCATCCAGACGGCCACCTACGCCCGGGACCTCAACCGCGACGGCAGCAGCGCCACGGTGTTCCCCGCGTCGCAGAACGACTGGTCGGTGCTGATGTTCGACGGCGGCGGCACCATTGGCGACAGCGCGCTGGGCACGTCCCGCACGCTGGACCGCGAGCCCTTCCTGGTGGTCCCTGAGCGGGTGGAGCCCTGCCTCACCGCGGACCAGGTCGCCGCCCGGTAGTCCAGACGGCGTCAGCCTCGCTTGAGGCGCTCGATGACCTGGGAGACCCGCGAGGCACCAGCCCCGTGGACGGAGAGGACCTCCACTCCCAGGTCATAAGGGTCGTCGAGCAATAGCCAGGCGAGCTTCTCGTCCACCTCCCTGCGCAGATTCGAGTCTTCGTGCGCGGGGAGGCGGATGCGATCTCGCTCCTCGATGGGGACGAAGACGACGAAGTCCAGGGTCTTGAGGGTGGAACGGATCCGCGTCAGCCACTCCTCGACGTCGAACGCATCGGAGTCCTCGTGCGTCAGCAGGTACCCGAGGAAGTCGAGGGGGCAGCGATCAAACAGGACGCTTCGCGTGTCTTCTTCTTTGAACAGCGCCAGGGAGCGACGGAGCTGTTCGAGGAAGTCCTCCAGACACGGTGGAGACGCGAACTCGTACCCCTCCTCTTCGAGCAGGTGGTACGGCTCGTCGACGACCCGATACTCCGAGAGCTCTTCCCCCAGGTCTTCAATGAGCGTCGACTTGCCCACGCGGTGCGTGCCACTCATTGCGATGCGCATGCGTGCTGGACTCCTTCTTCGTGCTACTCCTGAGCAGGTCTGACGACTCCCGCCCGGACGTATTCCGTTCTATCGAGGGTGAGGCGTCCTGTCAGGGGATCCACCGTTCCGAGCAGGCGCGGAGGCCCGGAGTGGCCCTGACGCGAAACGAGCTGCCAACCGTCACAGTCCAGCGGATCGTTGTCGCTGCGTTCGCCCCTCAGACGAAATGACTTGGGAGAACCGGCCGGGAAGTCGATGACGCTGCTGCCGTCACCGGAAGAATCGACTCTCTCGAAACGCGCACCGGCGAGGTACTCGCACGCATCCCGAGGCGGCCCCTGACGGGTGGCCCCCCACCGGCCCTCCCACAGGTGAGTATCCACCAGCCACCGAGCGACCTGCCTGCCCTGCGCCACCAGGTCCCTCTCCATCTGGAAGTCGCCCCAGATGCGATGCGACGTAGCGGCCAGTTCCACCTCCGAATACGTCACCCGTCCCAAGGCACCATTGGCGAGGACGATGACGGATTCGGCGGAAATGCTCTGCAAGGCCCGTTGAGCACATGCGTCGAAGTCGCGCCCACGCCCACGATGGCATTCCCTGACCGCCTCGGTGCTTGCCGAAGTGGTAGGGACCGTCTGCGTCGCGAAGCCCGCGTCCCTCAGTTGTTCATCCAGGACTGCTACCAACTCGGGAGGCACCGGCTGCGGGTGCTCCGCACGGGAAGTTCCTGGCATCGCGAGGATCGCGACCCGGTAGGGAGGCCGCTCGGGCAGGGCCCAAGGCAGGGCTTTCCCGGGCCGAACCGGCGCGGAGGGATGGTCTGGCAGCACCACCGTCAACGTCACCTTCGAACCGACGCCCTTCTCGACCGACACCCGGGCAGCACGCCCGTCCTCGGCGACGACGTGAATCCGCTGAGGGCCCGGCAGCGACATCCGAAGCTGACCGCCCGTGAAGGCCACCCGCCCGAGGCGCCTCGGCTCGCTGCCACACCAGCCCACGAGGGGCAGGACGAAGGAAGCAAACCCTCTGGGCACCACCTGGCCGCGACTGTCCTCGACCCGGGCCTCCACTTGCAGCCCCGCTGGGAAGTCCCTTGCATCCCGGGCTTCAGCTCCCAGCCGGGACACCGGAACGAAGCGCTGGGGAGCGGCACGGGGCGCCGAGGCGGCCGTACCGAGGCTGAGGACCCCGTTGAGGGCAAAGCCCAGGAGCAAGGAGCCCGCCACACCGACGCCGCTCGACCACTTGAGCCACATGCGTTTCTCCAGTGCATGAGGAGGAGGCGCTCGGCCCCCTCCCCTTCACGCCCCCCGGAGCAACCGCGCTGCTACCGGCTCAGACCGCGCTGGCGGTTGAGGAAGGCGTCGCCGCGGGCGGCATCATAGTCGGTGCGCAGGTCCGGGTTGGCGATCTGTTCACCGAAGGTGCGGTGGAACGGGATGGCCTGCGAGGGCTGCTGGGCCCGCTCCTGGAGGCTGGACGTCACCCAGCGCTGGAGCTGATCAACGGTCAGGTCCTTGAGCTTGCCCGCGCCGGGGATGGGCAGGTTGGGCAGGAGCCCCTTGGCGGAGAAGAGCAGATCCACCATGCCCTTCACGGCCTCGTTGCGCTTGCCCAGCTCGTCCAGGGACACCTGGAAGCCGCCCTCCAGCGAGCCCACCAGGCTGCCCATGAGGCGCGCGCTGCGCTTCGCGTCCTGCGAGGGCGGGTTCTCGTTGGCGTGCTGCGCGAGCCCGGTGTTCATCGTCTCCAGGCGCTGCATGACGTTCTGGCGGAACGCGTCGCTGCCCGCGAAGTCCTGCGGAGGCGAGAAGAGCGTCCGGGCGAAGAACTCGGACATCTTCTTCTGGCCATCCAGCCCCAGGGAGCCCGAGCTGTCCTGCAGCGACGACAGCACCGCGTCACCATGCTGGGTGAAGAAGCGGGCGGCGGCGGCGCGCGACTCGCGGTTCTCCCCCAGCTTGTCGATGGAGTCCGTGAACACCTGCACCGACTCCGCCGTGGGCGGGTTGATGCGGCCGGCGGCGTCCAGCAGGCGCCCCAGCGCGGGGGAGGAGCTCGCGTCCGGGCCGGAGGCGTTGATGTTCTTGATGACATCCGCCATGCCCTCCCGGTTCGCCGCCAGGAACGACTGGAGCCGGTCCGGCGGCATGCCCCCCAGCGCCGTGGCCACCGCCGCGCTGCGCTGCTGATCATCCCCGCCGCTCGCGCGGACGATGGCCATCTCCGCCTTCGCATACGTCTCGATGAGGTCCGGGTTGCCCGTGCCGGCGATGATGCCCGCCAGCCCCTCGTGCGTCGCCCCGGGCAGCGCGCCGCGGCCGGACGTGGCCACCGCCGCCGACAGCTCCTGGGGAGACACCGCGCCGGAGCGGTAGGCGTTGTCCAGCGCCTGGGACAGCCGCGTGCGGTCCGCCTCCGGCAGCCGCTGCACGCTGTCCAGGATGCCGCCCGCCACGGGGCCGTACTGGAACATCATGTCCATGAACGCCGCCTGCTTGGCCGGGTCCGGGTTGTTCCTCAGCCACTCGGACACGGCGGTGGCGTCCCGGCCGTCGCTGGAGTTCGCGATGGCCTGCTGCGCCGAACGCAGCTCCGTGGGCGACAGCGCCGCGGGCGCCACTGGGGTCGCGCTCGTCGTCCGCACCTCCTCCGCCCCCGCGGGCGTCGCACCCAGGCGGTTCGCCGTCACCTGCGTCCCCGCCGCCGGCTGGAACCCGTCCGTCCCCGTTCCGGGACGCACCACGTTGTTCTGGGCGACTGGCCGCGCCGGGGCCTGGGGCGCGGCGGGCTCCGCGGCCTTCGTCTCAATGGGCCGGGGTGCGTTGCGCTGGATGGTCGTCGTCATGGTGATTCCCCCTCGCCCCCCTGCTCGGGGCGGCTGGTTGGCGAGGCAAGCTCCGCCTCGTTTTCCTCGATTATCGCGCGCATCGCACCCCAGTTGCGACGCCTGCGACATGGGAGTCCGGGCCAGACATCTGCCCACATGAGCCTGTGGCGGCCTCAGGGCCAGTCAGGGAACGTGATGTTCCGCAGCGTGAGGGTCCGTGGCCCGTCCGCCTCCCACAGCTTGAGCGAGAAGGGGCCTTGCACGGAGGCGGCAGGGGCCTCGGCCTCGACCACAAGGGGCTTGAACTCTCCGTCCGAGATGGGTTGCTCCTGCCAGATGCGAAGCACCTTCAACTCTGCTCCGGCCTTGTTTCGAAGCATCGCCCCTTTCGCGCGCCAGGGTGCACCACCGGCGCTCACTGCCAGTTTGGTCTCCACCGCAACCCTCGCAGTGGAGCGGTAGGTTCTGACCAAGGATGACGTGAGCCATTTCTCGGCATCCAGGGAGCCGACTTTGCTCATGTTACTTCCAAGCACACCGTGTTCATCCATGGCTCCGGTGGAGATGAGCCCCGCCAGTCCAGCAGGTGCTTCATGTTCCGCCACCACCCGTGCATTCTCCTCCTTGAAGCGCGTGAGCTCGGCCCGAAGCTCCCTCACCTCTTGCTGATAGGTCGCGACCGTCCGCCTCCGCCGATAGATCTCGACGAGGGGCTGGGCCTTCACGGGGTGAACTCGCAGAAGAAAGGACGCGCTGACTGGCGCGGCCCCGTCCCTGAAGTGCACGACCAGCCGAAACGTTTCGGCGGCAGTCACGCGAGAGGACGGCACCAGACGAAGCGTGGTCTGCCCCTGGTCCACCAACTCAAAGCGGTCCCGCCCCTCCAACTCGACATCCTCGCGCTTCAAGTCGACATCGAAGAGGAGCGTCGTTGAGAGCCCCGCGCTGATGACAATCTCAGATGCGGCTTGGACCTCCTCCGGGGAGACCTCGATCCGGCGCGCTCCGAGCCCGAAATCCAAGGCTTCGGATTGCGCGGTCGCGGCTCCGCTTGCGAGCAGAAGCCCCAGAAGAATGGCAATGGAGGACGAGGTCACTCGGCGATTTCTCCCAGAAGCGTCTGGCTACTTGAACTCGCTCACCGCCTTCAGGGTCGTGAGATTGAAGATACGAGCACTGGTTGATGATTCGTCTCCAGGCTCTCGCATCATGCCTCGCCCACCGGTCGTGTCGTAGACCTCGAAGCACACGGGAAAGCTCTCGCCCTCCCTCGTCGTTGCCCATGTCAGTCGTCCATAAACGCGGTCTCTCACGAAGAGCCGGCCCGAAAGCAACGTCAAGCTCGGGATGTCCCCCGCCCGGCCCCCCAGGGTCACCTGACCTGGGCCCTCCTGGACGGAGACGAACCGCTCATCGAAGCCAAAACCCGCGTCGAGCAATTGACCAATGCGGACGTGCCGTTTCTCCATGGCCTCCACGGCGCCCACCGGGCAAGGCTCGGGAGGAGGACTCGAACGCACCTGGGTTCCAGGACATCCGAGCGCCGCGCAAGCCGCCGCCGTGCCGACCGCACGGGCCATGACGCGCATGCCCTTCTTCGTGGGCTTCGATGGGAGTTGAAGGGACAGCGTGTCTTTCGGCGGCGTCGTCACGGTGGCTGAAACCTCCTGGAGCGTCGCGGGGAGAGCGACGGCCGCGGCGGTGGTCTTCGGTCCGGTGAAAGCCGCGGCGCGGTCAGCTTGAGGTGACTTGCCAGAGGTCGCTACTTCCTGACGGAGGGAGACGGGCTCCGCGATCCGCGACATCCCGAGCCCCCACACCGCCCCCGCAACGACGAGCACTCCGGCGAGCGCCGTCCATGCACGGAAGGCCCCGCGCTTCCCGGGCGCCGCACGCACGGGCGACACTGGAGGCGGCACCTCCTTCGCCAGGTCAGCCGCGCCCATCGCTGGCGCATCTTCCAGAAGGCGCTTGCCCCGTCGGGGACGGTGCCGGGGCTCGTGCATCCACTGTTCGAAGGAGTCGGGGTCCTCGCCCTCCGTCGTCGCGGAGTCCTCGGCATAGGCGTCGCAGAGGGGTACGTCCCACGTCGCATCCGCGCCACGCAGCGCCTGCTCCAGGGATTCGCAAAAGACCTGGGCGCTCGGCGTGCGGGCCTCGGGTGTCTTCCCCAGCAGCCGCAGGCACACGTCACCCAGCAACCGGGGCACCCGCGCGTTCTCCTCGTGCGGCGGCGTGGGCGCGCTGGAGAGAATCGCCTCCGTCACACCGGCGGCGTCCGGGCCATCAAAGGGGAAGCGCGCCGTCAGCAGCCGGTAGGAGACGAGTCCCAGCGCCCACAAGTCGTCCGCCGGGCCCGCCGTATACCGGGCGTCCGGCGCCTCGCGGTGGGCTCGCAGGAAGCGCCACGCCTCCGGAGCGCGGTAGTCCACCGTCCCGGGCGGGAGGATGTCCGCCGTCAAGTCACGCGCGCCCGCGTAGTCGCCAATGCCGAAGTCCACCAGCTTGGCCACGCCATCCGAGGCGCGCACCATGATGTTGGCCTCCTTCACGTCCCGGTGCACCACCGCGTCCGCATGGGTCGCGGCGAGCCCCCGCGCCACCCCCAGCAGCACGTGCGCCGCCTGCCGCGCCGTGGGGTTGTGCGCGTCCGCCCATTCGTCCAGCCGGGGTCCGTCCACGTACTCCATGGCGATGACGGCGAATTGCGGCTGGACCACCGGCAAGTAGCCATGGCCCAGAATCCCCACCACGTTGGGGTGCCGCAGCCGGGTGAGGATGGAGACTTCGCGCTCCGCCCGCTCCCCCACGCGCGGCAGGTGCAACAGCTTCAGGGCACAGCGCTGGCCCTCGCAGCGCGCCAGGTACACCGTGCCGAAGCCGCCCTGCCCCAGCTGGCGCTCCACCGTGTAACCCAGCACCTGGACCCCAGGAGACAGCACGGCCGGAGGCGGCCCCCGCATCATGACGGCCTTCCTTCGGGCTCCCAGGCGTCTCGCATGCGGCGTCCTCCCAGCGGGGGCGCGCACCCTACCAAGGACATGAGAAACCCGGGAACCCCTCCCCTTCGCGCGCGTCCGACAGCAAACCCGTGGGGTCCATCAAGACCGTTTCAACCTCCAGCATTCATCCCCTCCGTGTCCTCGGCTACGCTGCGCCCGCCATGAACGAAGAACTCGGCATCACCATTGGAACGGAGGCCCGCGCCGCCCGTCAGCACCTGGGCCTGACGCAGGCCGAAGTCGCGGAGCGCGTGGGACTGGTGCACCCCGTCTACAACCGCCTGGAGCGAGGGAAGATGCTTCCCAGCGTCCCCTCCCTCTACCGCCTCTGCCGGGAGCTGCGGGTGTCCCCCGAGAAGCTGATGGGGCTCACCGCGACGGGCGACGTGCGCAAGGGCACGAAGCCCAAGCCGCAGGAAGAGGACGCTCCAGAGCTGCGGCGTCTGCTCCACCTCGCGCGCAAGCTGGACGCGGAGGACCTCGCGGCCCTCCTCCATGTCGCCTCGGCGCTGGCGCGCTGACGCCCTACTCCTCTTCCAGGTCCTCCAACCCGTAGGCGTCCAGCCCATTGCCGAAGAGGTCTCCTTCGCCGAACTCCACGTCGTCGCGAAGGACGCTGCCCTCCACCAGAACCTGGGCCCACTCCGCCGCGGCTTCCTGCCGGCCGTAGCCCGGGTGCCGCTTCGCCAGGGCGACTCGCATGGCGTCGCGCATGTCCGCCGCCGTGGCGAACCGCTCCTCGGGGTTGGCGCGCAGCGCGACATGCAGCATCGCCTTCACGTCCGCGGAGAGTGAAGCCACGGCTTCCTCGACGTCCTCCGGGCCGAAGCTCGCCAGCAACACCTGCATCTGTGTCAGCGGCAGCGAGGAGACGATTTCCGTGAAGAGATAGCGCAAGTTCGCGGGAGGGAGCGGCACGTCCTCCACGTCGAAGAGGTGCTTGCCGGTGAAGAGCTCCACCAGCAACACGCCCAGGCTGAACACGTCGGAGCGCGGCGAAAGCGGCGCTCGCGCCAGGTACTCCGGCGAGGCGTAGGCCACATCGCCCCGAACGAGGTTCGCGGGCGACTCCGCGCGCCCCACCACCAGCGAGTACGCCGCGCCGAAATTCGCCAGCTTCACCTCGCCTTGCGTCCCCACGTAGACGTGCCGGGGGTTGACGTCACGGTGGATGACACCCAGCGGCTGGCCGGTCGCGTCCGTCAGCATGTGCGCGTGTTGAAGGGCCTCCGCGATCTCCGCACCGACATAGAGGGCGAACGCCTCGGAGACGGGCCGGCCGCGCACCACGCCCGCACTCACCAGCGTCTCCAGCGAAGGACCCGCCACCGACTCCATGACGACGTGCAGCGCCCCCTGGTGCACCTTGCGGTGGAAGACCTGGGCAATGGCCGGGTGGCGAAGGCGGAAGGCCAGCTGAATCTCCTCTCCCAGGCGCTTGCGCTGAAGATAGGTGGAGGGGTTCGCCAGCCTTCGCACGAGGCAGAAGCCGGGCAGCGCGTTGTCGTGCTCCGGGAAGCGTTGCGCCAGCATCAGCAGCTCACCCGTCGGCATCAGCACCAGCTCGCGGACCGCCTCGTAACGAATGCCGTCGATGGTGAAGAGGTGCACGGGCCTCTCACGCGTCGGCGGAAGCTGCCTGCGGCGCGGGGAGGCTTCGGTGCGTGCCAGGTCGTCGGTCGTCGTGTCGGGCATGGCTCCTCGGGAGGCGGAAGAGAGGCGGCGGCGTCCCTCCGGGAGTCTGAGCGAAATTGACCTTTAAAGTCCAGACATACGAATCCTAAAGGTCCACTCCGTTGGCCTGTCAGGTCTCGCCCAACCAGCGACGGACCTCGTCCAGGTACTCGCGCGGAAGGGCGTGCCCGCTGTCGAAGGCCCGGCGCGTCTTGCGCTTGGAGGGCGCGGCCTTGAACAGCTTCTGGGTGTCCTCCTCGGTGGAGAAGACATCGCGGTTCGCGGTCAACAGCAGCCAGGCCTGATGAACCCCGCCCATCCGGTTCACCGGTGCGGCGTCGCCCAGCGAGGGGTCGACATGGGGCGGCACCATCGTCACCAGATGGGTGATCCGAGGCTCGCGCGAGGCCAGCAGGAGGCCCACCTGGGCGCCCATGCTGTAGCCGGCGACGAGTACCCTCGGTGGCTTCTTGCCGTTGGCGAGCACCTGCGTGAGGAGCGTCTGCGCATCACGCACGGTGTCGACAATCATCGCTTGATAGGGACCGGGTTCCCCCGCGTGCGCACGTTTCGCGAGGGCTCCGGGTCGCGCGTCGGGGGTCGCTCGCGCGCCGTGCCGCCGCGCGTCCATGACGTAGACGCGATAACCGGTGCTCCGCAGATGCTCCGTCAGGGCCCCTCCGAAGGTCGGCTCTGTATCCGACAGCCAGTCGTCCTTGCTCCGGGTGAGGCCGTGCAGCAGGACGGCCACGGGTGGATTCGCCGCCTCCCCTTCTGGGGCGAGGACCCAGACGGGAATCCGCTCTCCGTCCGCCGCTCGGACCTCCATGGGGACCGGGGGGCTCGCGCCGTGGGCCACGGAGGTGGTCAGGAACATCAGGGCCAGGAACAGCGAACGCATCATCACGGGACTCCTCGAGTGAGAGAGGCCGTGGAGCGTGCGGAAGCGACAGTCAGCCAGGCGTCACCTACGCGCTGACATTCGTTTGACGTAGACGCGGGTAGCATCCGGATTACTTCCATGCGCGTGCTCGTCATCGAGGACAACCGCGACCTCCAGGCCAACATCGCGCGGTTCCTGGAGCCGGACTTCCAGTTGGACTTCGCGAGCACCGGGCCCGAGGGGCTCGCGCTCGCGCTGGGCCATCCGTACGACGTCATCGTGCTGGACGTGATGCTGCCCGGCATGAGCGGCCTCGATGTGTGCGAGCGATACCGGCAGGTCGCGCCCCGGCTCGTGCCCATCCTGATGCTGACCGCCAGGGACACGCTCGAGGACAAGGAAGCGGGCTTCCAGGCGGGCGCTGACGACTACCTGGTCAAACCGTTCTCGCTCCGGGAGCTGCGCTGGCGGCTGGAAGCCCTGGCGCGCCGGCCCGTGCCTCCGAGCGGGCGGAAGCTGACGTGGGGTGGGCTCACGCTGGAGCCGGAGAGCGGGCACACGCAATGGGGTGGGCGCTCCGTCCGGCTCAACCGCACCGAGGCACTGTTGCTGAGGTGGCTGATGGAAGCCGCGCCCGAAGCCGTCCCCGCGGCCACGCTGGCGGAGCGGCTCTGGGGGGACGAAGCGCCCGAGTCCAGCGCGCTGCGCACGCACGTCTATGCCCTGCGCAAGGCTCTCGCCGGGCTGGGGCTCGAAGATGCCATCACCACCCTGCGCAACGAGGGGTACCGCCTGGATGCGCGCTAGGTCCAGCAGGTCGGTGCGCGCCGTACTCCAGCGCGCCATGGGGCTGTCCGCCGCGTTCGCGCTGGTGCTGATGGGCGGGTTCTTCACGCTCTTCAGCTACGACCTCGAGGACGTCATCTTCAGCCGCATCGTGGCCGCGGAAGCGGACCGGAGCGAACCAGGTCACGTCCCCGGAATCACGCGGTATGACGGCCACTCCGCGCTACCGCCCTGGCTCGCGGAGCGCCTGCGTCCGGACGCGCCTCCGAGAGAGTACGAGGTGTCCGCCGGGAAGCATGGACACTTCCACGTCGCGGTGCGCCCCGGCGCTGGAGGAGAACGCCTGTACTTCGCGTTCGACGTGACGCGCCTGACGAGCACGACGGACAATTTGAAGCGGACTGCGGGACTGCTTCTCACGAGTGCGTTGCTGGCGTTGCTGGCCGCCGCGCTCCTCGCCCGCCTCGTGGCCCGTCGGCTCGGCCGACCGCTGGAGCGGATGGTGGAGTGGATCCGGGCCGACGGGGCACCACCGCCCGAGGATGACGGCGGAGTGGCCGAGGTCCGGGCGCTGCGGGACGCGCTGCTCGCACGCGACGCGCGCATCCAGGAGCAGTTGGAGCGTGAGCGGCGGTTCAACCGCGACGCGAGTCACGAACTGCGCACCCCGCTAGCCGTGGCCCAGGGCGCGGTGGAGATCCTGGAGCTCGATCCGCCAAGAGACACGGAGACGTTCGACCGGCTGCGCCGGGCCGTGAGCCAGATGGGCCTGTTGACGGAGGGCATCCTCTGGCTGGCCCGCGAGCGCCGATCCGAGGAGCGCTGCGACCTGCACCGCGTCTCGCGAGAGCTGCTCGCGTTGTACGGACACCTGCGGCGCAGTGGCGGCATCGAGCTCACCATCGAGTCCGTGGGCGAAGTCCACGCGCCCGTCCCTGCATCCGTCGCCAGGGTGATGATGGGAAACCTCCTCAAGAACGCGCTCGCATACACTGACGAGGGTCGCATCGTGATCACCATCGAGCCCCAGGCGTGGACCCTGACCGACACGGGGATTGGCTTTGGCCGCGTGGAGCCCGGAAGAGAGAGCCACGGCATCGGACTGTCGCTGGTGGAACGACTTGCCCAGCGCTTCGGGTGGACGCTGTCCATCCACGCACTGGAGCCGCGAGGCACGCGCGTACGGTTGAGCTGGCTCGGAGAGGATTCAGCCACTGCCCGCGATTGACTCACTTGAGAAGGTGCACCCGAGCCCTTGCCTGCGCACCGGCAAGGGCCCGGTTTTGAGCGGGCGGGTCAACTCAGAGCAGGTAGCCCCAGCCGATCTTGGTGTCGTAAAAGAAGCCATTGTGATCACTGACTTCGATGATGATCGTCCAGTGGCCGTTGCCCCAGTTGTAGAAAGCGATCTTGAACAGGGACATCTGGCCTGACTGGCCCCAGGGGCCGATGAGCGTGCCAGCCATCACCGTCGCCTGAGCGTCGCCGTCCGGCAGCTCGTAGGTCGGCAACTCACTGCCGATCACGCCGGAGAGCTCACCCGTCGCGTGCAGCAACGCATCGACCGCGAGCGTGCCTTCCCCGTTGGTCACGACGTGGGGCGCGAGCCTCGGCGCTCGCCCCTCGGCCCACGCCTGGCGGAGTTCCGACGCGCTGGCGGTGCCCACTGTGTCGAGCAACACCTCGCCACCCGTCACCGGAATCGACCACACGCAGCTCGGGAATCCGGACGGCGGCGAGCCTTCCCCGGCACACACATCCCCCACGTCAGGTGTGGCAGCGAAGCTCGCGCTCGTGGACATCACCAGAACAGCCAGCGTGACAATCGACAGGTTCATTCTCGTATTCATGAGTCCTCGCAAGTTGGGCCGTCGACCGACCGCGTATCCAGTCGCGGCAGGCGTCTGCACAAGCAGTCACAATCCCACCGCAATGCATATCATGCTCCAGCAATTCCGGCGAACAGTGATTTCACAACCTCAACGTTGATCAGTCCGTCTGACGTAGCAGGTCGGCGAAGCGCGTCGATGCAGGTGGCTCACGCCTCGCCGGCGCCCTCCATCAGGAAGTCGATGACGGCGCGCACGGCGGGCAGCTGGCCCCTGCGGTGTGGCGTCAGGATCGTCGTCGTCACCGTGCCCGCGGTCCAGGCGGGAAGCACACGCACCAGCCGCCCGGCCTCCACGTCCACGAGAGTAAAGGTCTCCGGCAGACAGACGACGCCCAGTCCGGCCGTGGCCGCCTTCAATAGCACCAGCGTCTCATCGGCGGTCATGCGTGCCCGCGGCGTCACGGTGACCGTCTCCCCCGCCCGCCCGCGCAGCCGCCATTGCGTGGCCATGGCGTGGGTCAGGAGGCCGTCGTGTTCGCTCAAATCCTCGGGCCTGCGAATCCTGCCGCGACTGGACAGGTAGCCGGGCGACGCCACCAGGACGGTGGACTCCACCGCGAGCCGGCGCTGCACAAGGCCCGAGGCAGGCAAGGGCGAGAAGTGACTGCGCACGGCGATGTCGAATCCCTCCTGCACCAGGTCCACGAAGCGGTCCGTCGCGTGAAGCTCGACGCGCACCTTGGGATGCGCCAGCGCCAGCAGGGGCAGCCGGTCCGCGAGCCGGAACTGCGCCGTGGGGACCGACGTGGTGATTCGCACCACGCCACGGGGCTCGGCCTGCCGGCGGCGCACCACGTTCTCCGCGGCCTCCGCCTCCATCACGGCGGCGCGAGCATGGTCGAGGAAGTCCCGCCCCACATCCGTCAGCGTGAAGCTCCGTGACGTGCGCTGAATCAGCCGGGCGCCCAGCGCGTCCTCCAACTCAGCCACGCGCTTGCTCACCGTGGATTTGGGAATGCCCAGCCGCCGTGCCGCCGCGGCGAAGCCACCGCTCTCCACGGCCTGGACGAAGAGATGGATGTCATTGAGATTCAAGGGCCGCGCCTCATCGTCCACGGGTGTGGACCTTGCGTTCGCGTTCCGCTGTCTACACGGCGCGCGTTGCCACGGCCATCTTGTCCCCATCGAAGGCATCACGCCTTCCCCTTCGGACAGGAGCATCACCATGGCATTGCATACCCTCTTCTACGGTGTCCCCTCTGGCTGCTCGTTTGGATCCATCGTCGCGCTGGAGTGGCTGGGCCGGCCCTACCAGCTGTGCCGCATCGCCATGCCGGAGGACGTCACCACCGCGGACTACCGCCGGATCAACCCCGTCGCGGAGACGCCCACCTTGATGACGGAGACGGGCGCCCGCATCAGCGAAAGCATGGCCATCCTCAACCACCTGGGCGCGCGCGGTGTGGGCACCGGGCTGTCGTTCGCCCAGGGCACCGAGGACTTCGACCGGTTGAACCAGATGCTCGCGTACCTGAACACCACCTTCTTCGGCGCCTTCTCGCCGCTCTGGTACGCGCTCGAGCACGCCGAGCTGCCGGAGTCTGAAAAGCAGGCGTTGCGGAACCTGGGGGCCCGCAAGGTGGTCTCCGCGCACGCGAACCTGGAGGCACTGCTGGGCGACACGCCATGGCTTCTGGGCGACCACCGCACGCTGGCGGACGCCTACTTCATCGGCATCGCCCGGTGGACCCGGTACCACGAGGTGCTGGACCGCCGCGACTACCCGAAGCTCCAGGGCCTTTTCGAGCGGCTGGAGGCGGACGTCGGCGTGCGCTTCGCCCATGCCATTGAAAAGGGCGAGACGCCGCAGGGCAGCGGCGCATTCCAGGGGCACATCCGCGTCGCGGAGGCACTGCGACGGCTGCCCGCGTGAGCCGGGAGGCCCCGCCCGCCCGTTCTCCCAGGAACGGGCGGCGAAGCCATCGACGTCAAGGGTTCAGGGCGCGGTACACCGCGTCCACCACCTCCTGCTCGGTGGGGAATGCCAGGCCGGTCTTCTTGATGACGACCTTCCCATCCACCGCCACTTCAAAAACCCCCGACCCGCCTTTCTTCAGCTCCGCATCCACTTCCAGTTCGTCCTTCAGTACGGCCGCCGCACGGGTGGCCCGGGGCAGGTAGCCTCAAGCGGTACAGTAGGTGATGGAAACCTTCGCGTCGGCCATGGTGTGCCTCCTGACGGGATGGGACACCGCGCGAGGATGCGCGGCACCTGCACCATCGTGACGCCCCGCCCCGCCCCGCGCCAGCCCTCCAGAGGCGCAGCGGACGGCCCTGTGTCGCGCGCAGAGCGTTGGACGTCATCCAGGCCGTACAAGCTCCAGCCAGCGGGCCAGCGTCAGATCGGTATAGGGGCCTTGTCCCAAGCCATAGGCGCCCAGCGAGAAACCGTCGTTCCACTCGACGATGGCGGTTTGACCGGACTCGAGCACGCCGAAGTCGACTGCATATCCTGCTGTACCCTCTCCAGATTCCTCCAGCAGTTGGACGGCCCGCCTCACCTGCTCTTCATCGATTCGATGTGCAGGGTCGCCTCCATAGTGGCGAGTCCCCACAACGGTGCCCTGCACGACGAAGACCCGGAACTCGCTCTGCCATCGGACCACTTCCGAGCAGAGGAGCTCCGTGCTCACCGATGCGCGCTCCAGATAGAGCAGATCCTCCACTGACGCGAAGACGTGTCCCGTGAACCGTTTACGGCGCCCATGGGGCTTGGCGAAAACCGGAGGGCCTGCTTCTTGGAGTACGGCCGCCTTCAGGTCTCTCACGGTGCTCCGCCAGACACGCCGGTGGAGAAAGGAACTCAGGCTCGGCGGATAATCGTGGGTCTCGGGTGCAGGGATTCCGAGTTGTTTCAGCGCTCCCAGCACAGTCGGTACGTCGCCCGCCACCAGAGCGTCCCGAGCCAACGGTATCTGGCCCCTGGAGAGCTGCTTCGCGGTAAATGTTTCGACGGCAAGCTGGCGCTCCCGGAGTTCTTCGAGAAGCGCTCGCATCTCTGGCTCCATGCGACCGGAGCCCAGCTCCTGGATGAATGCGCAGCGAATCATCGTCGACATCCTGGTGAACGTGGGCGTCAGTCGCTATTCGGCCAGGTCAGTATGCCCTGTGAAGCGGGGATGCGCTCAAGGCTGGCCAAATCGCTCAAGCGATAGACCGCCCATTCGGCGCCGTGATTTCGTGGAACTGCTCTCAAGTGGGGCCCAGTTCTTCGAGAAGGACGCGACACCGCGCGAGGCTCCGCTTGTCATCGACTCGCACGAAGAGCCGCGCTGCTTCCTCGAAGTGGATGCGGGCCATTTCCGTCCATCCGCGCTGGGCGGACAGGTTGCCCAGCCCCAGGAGACAGTTGGCCTCTCCTCGCAGTGATCCTACCTGCTTCAGCAGGGGGCGGGCCTGCTCGTAGAGCGCCTGCGCATCATCGAGGTTCTTGCGCTGGAGTGACAGGTCTCCCAGCCCGCGCAGGCAGTGCGCCTTGCCGCGCAAGTTCCCCACTTCGGAAAAGAGCATTCGGGCTTCCTCCAGAAGCGCGGCCGAGGCATCGAGCTCCCCCAGACTGCGCAGACAGTGTGCCCTACCGAGACGGTCCTTCGATTGTCCGAAGACGCGCTGCGCCTCTTCGAACCGCAGACGTGCCTCGTGGATGTTTCCTCGGTCCAGCGCGACCTTTCCGAGCCCATGGATGCAGTTGCCCTCGCTCACCGGCGAGTTCGCCCTGTTAAAGTATTCAAGCGCCTGCTGAAAGCAGGCCTCCGCCTCGTCGAGCCGCCCTCCGTCCAAGGCAAGGGACCCCAGCCCTCGGATGCATCGCGCATGGCCCAGGAGCGCTTTGCGGTCCGTGTGGTCGGGATCGCATCGTTTGAAGAAAGGCAGAGCCCGTTTGAAGCAGTGCTCCGCCTCTTGATGCCGCGAGCGCTCTTGTGCGACCTGTCCTTCCACCTGGAGACAGAGAGCCTCGCGCAGGAAGTCCCCCGCCTTGTGCGCGACCTCCCGGGCCTGTGAAAGCAGTCTCGGAGAGCCGTACCCGGAGAACCGCCAGAAGTTGCTGAGCTTCAACAACGCATCGATGACCTGGAGGCCTTCGTGGCCCTGTAGCCCCTCCAGGAACATGGCTTCGATGTTCTCCACTTCAGGCACGAGCCGCTCCAGGGCATGTGCTCCCTGAGCGCCGCCGACCCGAGGTCCGAACTCCTTCGCAAGCTCACTGTAATGCTGGAGGGCGCGTGCAAGGTCCGTAGGCTCTGGGGGGAAGTTGCTGCCAAGTGCCGCGCGGAAGAGCTGCGGAACACGCCTCCGCTCGGACGCATCCACATGGACGAGCCCGAGTTCTGTCAATTCCGTGAGGACGGTCCCTTCTCCACCAGGGAACAATCGGGCGTGATCCTCTCTTGAGGCGCCATCCGGCAGGCGTGCGAGGAGCGCCAGACACCGGAGTGCCTCCATCGTCAACCACTCACGGAGTCCTCCAGGCTCGAAGAGACTCTCCAATGACCTGGGCATCCTGGCCGGTGGACCGCTCTTGCGCAGGATGTCTTGCCAGAGATCGCTGAGGGCGCTGGTTCCAGGGTGATGGGCGAGTTGGTTCCTCGCCAGTCCCGCGAGCAATGTGATGGCCGACGCCACGACCCCCGAGCCGATCAACGCCTTGAGTCCCGGGTCGGTGACCTTGATCTGGGGGACCATCCGTTGGAGCAGACTTCCTGCCTCAACCCCATCCAGAGGCAGGACTTCGATTTCCGGCTGGAGCCTTCCCGTGCGTGGGCTGGGCGGGTGCCTGCCCACGAGCACAAGCGTCAAGCCCTCCATCCGGATGAGCTCTTGCATCACCCCCTGAAGGAGGGGACCTTCGGAATCCGCCTCGACGTCGTCGAGGACCAGCAGGGCGGAGTGCGCTGCGAGGGCGGCAAGGACCCGGGCCCGCAGGTGCTCACCCGGTGCCACCGCGAGGGCTTCCGCCATGGCTCCGAAGATGGATTCCCCACGGGTGCCATCCAAGAGGCGGACGAAGTACCTAGCGTTACCATGACGTTCAGCCACGCGTGGGTCATGGAGGGCTTCGATGAGGAGTCGGGTCTTGCCAACGCCAGCGCTGCCCGACACACGCAGGACCGGCGGGTCGGTCGCGAGCAATGCGCCCACGAGCCGTTCCAGCGCATCCTCGTGCCCGATGAGGGGCGACTTCTCACGCAGCGGAAGCCGTGGGGAAGGAGGCTCACCGCGACGCGTGACGACCGGGGCCGCAGCCTCCCCCACACGCCTGAACGCGGAGTCTGGCCAGAGTGGCTCTCGTGTCTGATCAAGCTCGCTCCGGGCCTGCATCTTCGCGAGGGCCTCTTTGGGAAGCCACGGGAAGTCCTCCGCCAGGAAGGACCGGGGCCCATGGCGCAGGATGACGCGGTCAAACCGCATGGGCTTGGCGGAAGCGAAACCCACCTCGTACTCACCGCCGACCCGGACGGGAGGGGTCATGGCGCCGGGTCGATACTGGACGCCGAGCGAGAACAGCCGCGAAGCCACGAAGCGGTTGAGGGTGCTGGCCTGGGTGCTCAACGGATCCGCTGAGTATCCGTTGAGCACGGCCTTGGTGCCTGGCCGCAACCTTTCCCGGAGCCCGGCATCGAGTTCCTTCGGAATCGTCAGCGCCCGATAGCGCTCCGAGAGAGCGTCTGCGCGGACTCGCCCGTCCTGGACCTCGTCCTCGATCGCGAGCAACTCGTCCTTCAATGACTGGGGACAGGTTGGGGTCAGCAACTCCCGAAGAAGCTTCTCCTGGTTGAAATCGCGGAGCACGGCCCGGCAGAGGTCCATCAACCCGCCATCACCCGTGCCTGAGATGAGGATGCGGGTCTGAGACTGGATCCCACGTCCTACTTCCTGGTCGAGGTCATCGTTTTCCCAATAGGAGCGAAGTCCCTTCTCCGGTTCGCGCGGCTCGACACCGAAGCCCACTGCCAGGACCAACGCGTCCACAGCGATTGGAAGGGTATAGCCCTCCGTATCGTTCCATCCGACGCGATGCCGGCCTCCTTCTTGAGAGGTGATGAGCGTGATGTTCTCAGCGCCCAGATGAACCGCGAGGTCCACGCCGTCTGTCGTTCGCAACGCTTCCCAGGCCTTGAGCAGTTGCTCCACGACCTCATGCACCCTTCCCGCGGTCCAATTGAGCACGGGCAACTGAGCGGAGGGCTCCTCGGACCCCGGCGCGGGCCAGTCATAAAGATGGGGGTGGATCCAGCGGGTGCGATTCTCAGCGAAGAGAGGAAGGAGCGCGTTCCGCTGCTCCAGCAGGTCCACCTTGCACCCGCGCAGCGCCGCTCCAGCAGCGAAGGTCATTCCACCCGCGCCTGCACCGACCACCACGACCCGAGCGCCCGGCTTGAGCCGTTTGCACGCGAACAAGGCGTGGACGAGGTTCAGGGCCCTGACCTGCTGCGAGTACAGGGTGACACGTCGCTCGAAGCACCCCAGGAGGAAGACCCCGCTCAGCGTGGGGACCTCCATGTGCTTGAGGATGTCGCGCAGTGGGTTCCTCATGGGTGTCCATTCGAGCACCTCGAAGGGAGGAAGACACGCGGCCTGTGCGCCGGGCCGCGGCGAGGCCGGGCCGCCCCTTGCGAAAAAGCACGGCTTCTCACGAATTCGCGGATTCACCGCATCTATGCTCCAGTGCGTTCCCCTCCCCTTCCGTCCATGACCACCGGAACCCATTCGCCTCCACCTGAGCCAGGCATGCGGCGCGCGGTATCGCGCTGGGAAATCGTCGGCTTCTCCATCAACGACGTCATTGGTAGTGGCGTCTATCTGCTGCCCGCGGCGGCCGCCGCGAACCTGGGCTCGGCCAGCACGGGCGCCGTTGTGCTCGCGGGGCTGGCGGTGCTGCTGCTCGTGCTCTGCTTCGCGGAGGCGGCCAGCTACTTCGACAAGCCCGGCAGCGCCTATCTCTACACGCGTGAGGCCTTTGGAGAACGGGTGGGCTTCCAGGTCGGCTGGATGACGTGGCTGGCGCGCGTCTCGTCCGTGGCCTCGTTGTCCGTCGGCTTCTCCCGCGCGCTGGGCTTCCTGTGGCCCGCGGCGAACTCGGGCCTGGGCCAGGGATTGGCCATCGCCGTGCCCCTGCTCGCGCTCACCGCCATCAACGTCGTGGGCGTGAAGAGCGGCGCTCGCACCGCGGTGTTCCTCGCCGTCACCAAGACGGTGCCGCTGCTGGTGTTCATCGCCGTGGGCCTCTTCTCCGTGTCCGTGCCGCTGGCGACGTCGGTGGCTCCCAGGGATGGAGGCAACCTGGGGTCCGCGGTGCTGCTGCTGCTGTTCGCCTACGCCGGCTTCGAGAACACGGCGGCTCCGGCGGGTGAGTTCAAGAACCCACGCCGCGACGTGCCCTTCGCGCTCATCGTGCAGATTGGCGTTGTCACGCTCATCTACACGGCGGTGCAGTGGGTGGCGCTGGGCACGTTGCCCGGGGTCGCGGACGCGCAGACGCCGCTCGCCAACGCCGCCGTGCGATTCCTCGGGGGTTGGGGTGGGCTCCTCATGACCG
>NZ_RAWF01000100.1:0-32583 GCF_003612075.1 Corallococcus sp. CA041A | reverse complement strand
CTCCTGGCCCCCCAGGCCATCCGCCACGACGAACAACCCGCGTTCGGGCAGCACGCAGTACGCATCTTCATTGTGCGGGCGCCGCCCGATGTGGGTCTGCCCCGCGCACTCGAATCTCATCACCACCGCCTCCTGGCTGGGCTCCCGGTCAGCAAACGGGAGGCCAACGGCCCGGTCGCTTCATGCCCGGGGTTCCCCCATGGGGTTCTCGCCTCTGGAGAACGCCCGGGTGCGCGTTCTCGCCGCGCACCCGCACTCCCCTGTCCGCGGACCGACGTTGCGGTCGTCTCCACCCCGTCCCGCCGCGACTTCTCAACGGGCGTGACACCCCGAAGGCCCGGGCGGGCTTCGTGGGAGGACGCGGGACGGGCGTCCACGTGTGGAGCAAGGGTGGGAGTCATGGGCGCCGGTAGGATATCGGGCATTGTGGCCAATGGGGATCCACTCGCGTCCCCCTAGCAACTCCTGCCGGCCCCGGCGGACAATGCAGGAGCTGCCCGACCTGCGGGCCATCACCCGAGGAGAACCATGACATCCATCCGCCGAGTGGGTTCTGGCATCTCGACGTCCCGGGCCTGGTCCATCTCCTCCGAGCTGGAGGTCACCGCCCCGGTGCAGCAGCAGCCCATGACGCCGGTGGAGCCGGTGCGGCGGGGCTTCTCCGACTCGAGCGACTTCCAGGCGGACGCCGACGGCGACCTGGCCGGTGCCCTGCTCGAGGACCTGGGGCTGACGTCGGGCCCGTCCTCGGAGGCCGGGGGGCGCGCGTCGGGCCTGGAGGACCCGGAGGCCCGGGCCGCGCTGCTGGAGAACCCCCACCTGCGCACCTTCGCGGGAGAGAGCACCTTCGAGGCCGCCGCGCCCGCGTACGCCCAGCGGCTGGGCACGCCGCAGATGTCCACGCCGCTCATGCAGGCGCGCCACTTCCAGCAGGCGGAGCGCCGCGCGGAGGCCTCGCCGGCGGATCCGACCCTGGACCCCTCCGACATCCTGTCGCCCGACGCGGCCGAGTGGGAGCTCCAGAACCTGGACACCATGCCGAGCACCGCCTCCTCGAAGGAGGCGGAGGACCTGCTCTTCCTCCTGGAGTCCGGTGACCTGTCCGGCCTCAGCGACGAGGAGCTGGCCGCGCTGAGCGACGACCTGGGCATGGACGACGCGGCTCCGGATGCGTCTGGAGACGCGGAGGGCCTGGAGGTGTCCGGTGCGCCGGAGGATTCGGGCGCGTTCCTGGCCACGCTGGAGGACAGCGGGCCGGAGGCGCTGTCAGCGGATGCGCCGCCGAGCGCCCCTTCGTCCAATGACTTCCTCGCGGACGCGGACGACTTCACGATGGAGGCCGTCCAGGCCGAGGCCGCCTACGCCGCCGCCTATGCCGAGGCCCGCAAGAACGCGGCTTCCGAACCGGAGCCCAGCGTGGTGGTGGCCGCCGAGCCCGCTGACGCGACGGCGGACATCGAGGATGTGCAGGACGCCGACCTCGTGGAGGCCGACGCGGCCCAGACGCCTCCGCCGCCTCCGCTCGAATCCTGAGCCGAGTCCCAAACGGGCCCTGACGCTCAGGGCTCGGGCCTGTCGGAGAGCGCGGCGTCGAGCTGCTTCTGCGCCTCCATGACGTCCTTCTCCAGCTCGGTCTTGTAGCGGTCGCGCTCGGGGCTCCTCCACTCCGCATCCGAGAACTGCTCGAGCGCGTACTCGCGCGTGGTGTGCACGGGCCCGCGCAGCGTGACCATCAGCTCGCGGTCCGGGTCACCCATCTCCTTGAGCAGGAAGCCCTCCACGTCGCGCAGGGTCAGCGGGAACGTGGGCTTGTCGTCCCGGATGACCTTGCCGAAGACGTTGAGCTTCACCTCCTGCGAGCCCTCCTGCAGCTCCTCGTTGAACGACAGCACCGCGAACGGCACGCCGCCTTCGTCGTCCAGCCGGCCGGACACCACATACCGCCCCGCCTTGCGGACCTGGATGGGGAGGTACAGGTCCAGCGACCCACCCTCCAGCACCTCGCGCACCCTGCCGCTGAACGTGGCCGGCGGCGCGGGTGTGTAGAGCACGTCGAAGAACGCCGAGTCCTCCAGCGAACCCGAGCGCACGCGGAGGGCCACGCGCAGCGTGCCGGAGAACATCGCGAAGCCCTGCTTCGACGGCTGGAAGCGCCCGGTGAGCATCCCGTCGCCTGCCACCGCGTCGCCGCCCTGCCCCGAGTCCACGAACGTCACCGGAACGCCCGGCACGCCGCCCGCGTCCGCCAGGTGGTCCGCCTCGTGCGCCATCGCGGACACCACCTCGCACGGGCGCGCCGCGCGGCGCGAGTCCTCGCACGCCACGGTGAAGAGCACCGCTTCGTCACCGACCACGAACACCTTGTCCTGCTTGAGTCGCAGCTGCACGTCGGAGGTGCCGTCCTCCGCGGCCTTGGGGCTCAGCGGCCGGGTGCGCTCCGGCTCCGCCAGCTCCAGCTGATCCGGATGCTCGCGGCTCGGCCGAGACTCGGGCGGATAGCGCGTGGCCGCCACGTAGGATTCCAACGAGCGCTTCGCGCGCTCCAGCCGCTTCTGCCACAGCTCGCGGCGGGCCTCGCGTTCGCGGGCCTCCGGGCTGAGCAGTGACGGCGGGGCGGGCTCGGCCGCCATGGCCGCGCTGGAGCGCTCCGCCGGTGTCCGTGCCCCCTCGCGAGGGTCGGACACCGGGGCGGAGGTGGGCTTCGGTGCGCCCTCCGGCGCTACGGCCCCATCGCTTCCCTGCCACCAGAAGAACGCTCCGCCCACGAGCACCAGGGGCACGAGGGCGAGCAACCACCGGCCGTGGCGCAGCCGGGAGGCGGAGGGGATGGGGCCGTCTTCACGTGTCATGAGCGGGCTTCGCCGGAGGGGGCGGGGGAAGCCGTCATTCTAGTACGCGTACTGGGCCATGTACTCGCGCACCTTGGAGACGATGCCGCCCCAGTTGCCGTTGGCGTAGTGGTTGTACGACTCACCATCGTCGCGGAGGTACACGGAGTGGAAGCTCCACTTCTGCCGGCCGTCGCTGCACGCGTTCTTGAGCAGGTTGAGCGTGCCGCCGCAGAACCAGTCGCCCGGGTTGCAGTAGGAGCCGCCGCTGCTGCCGGAGACACCGCCCGTGGAGTGGTAGGCCACCGCCTCGTCGTCCTGGCCCGGGAGGATGCCGGAGTACAGCGTCCCCTTGGAGCCGGCGAACATGAGGAACTCCACGTTGGCCGTGGCGTTGTGGTTGTACATGGAGCGCGCCGTGGTGGTGACCAGGTCGCTCACCAGGGGCTCGCTCACCGCCCAGTCACCGTGGTCCGCCAGCTCGCTGCCGCCGCCCGCGCCGGACGCCACGGCCACCCACTTGATGTTCCAGCCCTTCTGCGTGGAGGTGCCCACGTTGCCGCATTCGCCGTTGGCGTTGGCCACGGCGTTCTTCACCTGCCGCGTGCTGGTGCCGTACAGCGACAGCGCGTAGCCGATCTGCAGGTCACCGGCGCTGTGCACGGCGAGGTAACAGGAGTTCGTGCCCGTGCAGAAGCAGTCCAGCGCGTTGCGGATGCGGTAGTTCTCCGAGCCCACGCGCTGCGTGCCGTTCCAGTTGACGGCCTTCTTGTTCACGCCCGCCGCGGTGGTGGACGGCCCCCAGTAGCTGAAGTCGGCGTAGTTGCCCGCCTGCGTCTTGTTGCCGTTCTTGCCGTGGATCCACAGCGTGTAGTTCGTCGCGGCGGCTTCGGTACCCACCAACAGCGTCGCGGCGGTCACGGCCGCGCCAATCAGCATCTTCATCGGGGTGTGTCTCCTGGCCTCTCGGGGGGATGAGAGGGCTTCCGCACGGCCCCAGGCCGGGCGAGGGGACAACCACTCTAGGGGTTGTTTCAGATGAAGGCGATAAGCCGAAAGTCGGGCCGTCAGTGAAAACCCTGACGCACCGCGCTGGCTCTGGAAGTCACCCCAGCGCGTCCAGGGCCCCGTCCCGCACGAAGCGTTCCAGCCGCTCCAGTGCTTCCGGCAGGTTGGCGCGCCCCAGACCCAACCGGAAGTGATTGCCCGGAAAGCCATACACGTCACCCGGCAACAGCAACACACCCTCGCGGGTAATCAGTGACTCAGTGAAACGAGCCACCGGGATGTTTCGCAGCAGACGGGGGAAGGCCACGCTGCCGGCGCGCGGGCGCACCCAGTGGAAGGTGTCCGCGTGGCGCGCGAAGAAGTCATCCAGCCGCGCGAGGTTCGCGGTGAGCAGGCCGCGGCTGCGCTCCAGCACGCGTTCACGGGCGCGCAGCGCGATGAGGGACAGCAGCTCGCTGGGGGCGCTGTTGCAGAGCGAGGTGTAATCCTTGAAGGCGCGGCAGCGCGCGAGCAGCTCCGTGTCCCGGGTGGCGAGCCAGCCCACGCGCAGGCCCGCGAGGCCGAACGCCTTGGACATCACGCCCAGGCTCACGCCCTTCGTGAGGCACGACGCGGCGGGCGGCAGCGTGTCGTTCGCGTCGTACTCCAGCAGGCGGTACACCTCGTCGGAGAAGAGGTGGATGCCGCGCGCCTCGCACAGGGCACACAGCTTCTGGAAGGTGGCGCGGTCCGGCAGCGAGCCCGTGGGGTTGTGCGGGAAGTTCACCACGACCATGCGCGTGTCCGGGCGCAGCGCCGCCGTGAGCGCGTCCAGGTCCAGGGCCCAGCCGTCCTCCTCCCGCAGGGGCAGCAGCGTCACGTCCGCGCCCACGGAGCGCGCGACTTCGTAGAGCGACTGATAGCCCGGCCAGGTGACGACGGCGTGCGTGCCGGGCCCCAGCAGGACGTTCATCGCGACGAACAGCGCCTCCTGCGCGCCCGCGAAGGTGAGGACGTCCTCGGAGATGAGGCCCGGGTACATGCCGGCGATGGCCTCGCGCAGCGCGGGCAGGCCGGGCGTCTCCGTGTAGCCGAGCGTCAGCCCGTCCCAGCGCGCGCGGTCCTCCGGCGACGCGAGCGCCAGCAGGTCCGCCATGCGCCAGCCCTCGATGTCGGAGGAGCACAGGAGGTAGGGCGCGGCGAACTCCCACCGCGCGAAGTACCGCTCCAGTTCGAAGTCGGGGATGCGCATTCACGGCCTCCATGCTCGCCTGCCCACCGGAGGGCGGAGCGGGCCAACAGCCCTTGCCGGACAGGCGAGCGTACGGGCGCGCAGCCGGGAGCAACCGGTGGCGCATGCATAGCTTGAGTCACGTCCCGTTGAAGCGCTTTCCACTTCGCATTGGGAGCTCGCATGGCCTCGACGAAAATCCCGCTCACGCTGCTGGACCCGGATGGCGGGTGGGTGAATGCCCCCGTCCACGTCTCGGAGCTCGACGGACTGCCCGTCCTCCTCCACTTCTGGACCATGGACTGCGAGGACTGCGCGAAGCAGTTCGAGGCCGTGAACCAGTGGGTGGTGGACTACGGGCCCAAGGGCCTGAAGGTCATTGGCGTGGACGTCACCCACAACGAGACGGAGCTCCGGGACACCAACAAGGTGGAGGGCTTCGCGCGCGAGCACGGCCTGCGCTACCCCATCGCCATGGACGACGGCTCCATGGCCAAGGCCTACGGCGTGGACAAGCACCCCGCCTTCCTCCTCTTCGGTACGGATGGGCGGCTGAAGAACCGCATCGGCGGCAAGGACGCCGTGCGCCGCGTGCGCACGCTGCTCAAGGACCTGCCCGGCCAGGAGCCGCCCGCGCTCCACGGCGAGGTGTCCCGCGAGCAGGAGGACCAGGTCGCGGCCTCCAATCCCTGAGCCCTTCGCGCCCCCACCCTTCCCTCTCCAGGAGAGTCGCACCATGGCTGACCGACGACACACCGAGCGAAGGGGCTTCTCCCTGGGCGCGCTGGCCGCCGGGGTGGGGGCCGTCGTGGGGCTGAAGCGCGTGCTGCGTCCGCGCTACAGCTTCCAGGGCAAGACGGTCGTCATCACCGGAGGCTCCCGGGGGCTGGGACTGGTGATGGCGCGCATGTTCCTGAAGGAGGGCGCGCGCGTGGCCATCTGCGGACGCGACGTCGAGTCGCTCCAGCGCGCCCACGCGGACCTGGAGCGCATGGGCGGAGAGGTGCTCACCCTGCGCTGCGACGTGCGCGACCAGGTGCAGGTGGACGCGATGGTGGGCGCGGTCCACGAGCACTGGGGCGCGGTGGACGTGCTCATCAACAACGCGGGCGTCATCATGGTGGGCCCGCTGGAGTCCATGACGCTGGAGGACTTCGAGGAGGCGGTGGACGTCCACCTGTGGGGGCCGCTGTACACGACGCTCGCGGTGGCGCCGGCCATGAAGGCGCGCGGCGAGGGCCGCATCGTCAATGTGGCCTCCATGGGCGGCAAGCTGAGCATCCCGCACCTGGTGCCGTACTCCGCGAGCAAGTTCGCGCTGGTGGGCCTGTCGGACGGACTGCGCACGGAGCTGGCCCAGGACGGCATCCGCGTGACGACGGCGTGCCCGTCCCTCATCCGCACGGGCAGCCCGCGCAACGCGACCTTCAAGGGCGACCACGAGAAGGAGTACGCGTGGTTCCACGTGAGCAACTCGATGATGGGCGTGTCCATGAGCGCCGAGCGCGTGGCGCGCAAAATCATGGAAGCGTGCCGCCGGGGTGACGCGGAGGCGCTGGTGGGCATGCCCGCGAAGCTGGGCGCGCTGGGACGCGCGCTGGCGCCCAACCTCACCGCGCGCGTGCTGGACGCCGTCAACCGGCGGCTGCCCCAGGACAGCACCCCGGAGCGCTACAAGGGCAGCGAGAGCGAGACGCCCCTCACCCGCTCCTGGCTCACGGAGATGAGCCGCCGCGCGGCGGAGCGCAACAACGAGAACGAGGTGTCCCTGCACTGACGCGGGGACACCCCGGTGGACGGAGGCCTAAGCCTTGCCGTCCATCTCCGCCAGCTCCATGCGCCAGTGGCCGCGGTGCTCGTAGGCCTGCGCCAGCTGATCATTCAGCGCGGCGAGAATCTTCACGTTCCCGTCCTGCTCGTAGCCCTTGAGGGACTCCGCGCAGGCGGGCACGCGTGAGAGGAACGTCTTCAGCGCGTCCAGGCTCAACTCCTTCACATACATCCCGTACCCCAGCCGCTCCAGATAGAGGGCATTGAGCACCTGTTCGAACTGGCCACCCACGGGGATGCTGAGCAGCGGTTTGTGCAGGTACACGGCCTCGCTCATCAGCGTATAGCCGCCGCCCGCCACCACCGCGCGCGCGGTGCGCAGGTCGTCGATGAAGCCCGCCTCGCTGAAGGGCCGGTAGGTGAGGTTGCCCTCCACCACGTCCTCCTTGAGGTCGCGGCGCAGGCCATACACGCGGCACGGCACGCCGGACTGCTTGAGGATTTCGGGCAGCTGCGTGTTCGTCGTGGACGTCTGGTACACGAGCAGGTGCTCCCCGGCCTCCGGCTTCGCCGCCAGGATTTCGGGCCGGAGGATGGACGGAGCCAGCGTGGTGCGGCGCTTGCGCACCGGCGGGTAGAAGAACGTCGTGGCCAGGTAGTGGAAGGCCCCGGGCAGCTTCGCCTTCACGATGGCGCGCGTGGCCTCGAAGCTCTCCTCGTGGCCCGCGAGCAGCGCCGGGTCGTGCTGGCAGCGGTTGATGATCTGCATGTTGTCCACGCTGATGACGGGCAACCGGTGGTTCTTCGCGAACAGGTAGCTGAACGTCTCGAAGTCGCTCACCACCACGTCCGGCTTGAAGCCCTCCACCAGGTCGAAGTACTGGCGCACGTTCTGCGGCCAGCCCGTCACGGCGCCCTTCAGGTTCTGCAGCACCGTCTGCCACTTCTTCACCGAGTTGCCTTCGTAGGCGATGGTCAGGCCCCAGATGCCGTGCACGTTCTGGAAGCGCTGGGCCAGGTAGTTCTGCGCCCGACCGGACACCACGATGTGGACCTCGTGCTCCTTCGTCAGCGCCTCCAGCAACACGCGCGAGCGCGTGGCGTGGCCCATCCCTTCGCCGACGACCCCATACAGGATTCGCATGGTCCGGAAGCATACGCCCGGGACACCCTCCCCTGTCCCTTCCGGCCCGGGACGGTGCTACGCCTCCCGGTCCATGACCTCCCTGCCCTCGCCCCGGGGTGCCTCCGTCCTGCGCGCAGCGGCGTTCGGGGGCATCGTCGGCCTCATGCTGGGCGGCGTGGGGCTGCTCGGGCTGGGCGTGAGGGCCGTCTTCGCCCCCGCCGACTGCGCCCACCTGTCCCCGCAGGAGTGCCAGCTCCTCCACGAGACCGACCGGGACCTGGGCCGCGTGCAGACACTCTCCGGCGGAGCGCTCGTCGCCCTGGGCGCCGCCCTCTTCGCGCTCACCCGCCCGCGTCCGCCCGAGAACGGCCATGACTCCAGCGTTTGAGAGCCCGAGATTTCGCCGCGCCGCGCAAGCAGCCAGGCACATTGTGCCTGTAGGTCATTTTCGCGCGCGGGGTAGGTCAACTAATTACCACTGGCCCGGCCATTAGGTTTGAGGGTAGGAGACGGCCCATGCAGCTCGAATCGTTGAAGATGTTCTGTGACGTGGTCGAGACAGGTTCGTTCTCGCGCGCGGCGCAGCTCAATCACGTGACCCAGTCGGCGGTGAGCCAGCAGATTCGCGCGCTGGAGAACCGCTACGAGCAGAAGCTGCTCTCTCGCAGCGCGCGGCAGGTGACGCCCACGCCCGCGGGCGAGCGCCTGTTCCGGGGCTGCAAGGAGATATTGGCGCGCTTCGCGGAGGTGGAGCAGGAGATCCGCGAGCAGGCCACGGAGGTCCAGGGCGCGACCACCGTGTCCACCATCTACTCGGTGGGTCTGCACGAGCTGAACGTGGTGCAGAAGCAGCTCTTGAAGACGCACCCCAAGGTCAACATGCGCCTGAACTACCGGCGCAATGATCAGGTCTACGACGACGTGATTCTGGGCGCCGCGGAGATTGGCATCGTGGCCTATCCGCAGCCGCGCGCGGGCGTGGACATCCTGCCGTTCCGCGACGACAAGCTGGCGGTGGTCTGCGCGCCCAACCACCCGTTCGCCAGCAAGACGAAGGTGAGCGTCACCGCGCTGTCAGGCGTGCCTTTCATCGCCTTCGACCGGGAAGCCCCCACGCGCAAGGCATTGGACCGCCTGTTCCGCGAGAAGAACATCGACATCAATCCGGTGATGGAGATGGACAACGTGGAGACCATCAAGCGCGCGGTGGAGATGGGCCTGGGCGTGGCCATCCTCCCGCTCGCCACGGCCCACGCCGAAATCAAGAACAGCTCGCTGGTGGCGAAGCCCTTCGCGGAGGGGCCGGTGTCGCGCCCCATTGGCCTGCTCATCCGCAAGGGCAAGTACCTGGACCGCGCGTCCGCGGCGGTGCTGGAAGCCTTCAAGCAGGCCTCCCTGCTTCCGCAGGACGACTGAAGCCTCAGTAGAGCTTGCGCAGCCGGGCCGCGAAGAAGCCGTCGTAGCCTTCCGGCCCGGGCAGCGTGCGCAGCCAGGCCTGGGCGAGCGGCAGCTTGAGTCCAGGAAGCACGGGCGGCTCGGCCGTCCACTCCGGGTGGCTGCGCAGGAACATGTCCACCTGGTCCTGCCCCTCCTGCGGCTCCGGCGTGCAGACGGCATAGACGAGCAGGCCGCCCGCCGGCACCGCTTCCTGGCAGTTCTCCAGGATGCGCCGCTGGAGCGTCGCCAGCCGGGCCACGTCCTCCTCCTTGCGGCGGTAGCGCAGCTCCGGGTGCCGGCGCAGCGTGCCCAGCCCGGAGCACGGCGCGTCCACCACCAGCGCGTGGAACTCGCCCCAGCTTTCGGGGAACGGTTCGGACGCGTCGTGCGCGTAGGCCTTCAGGCGCCCGGACAGCCCCAGGCGGTGGGCCTCCGATTCAATCTTCCGCAGCTTGTTGGCGTGCAGGTCCACCGCGACGACGTCGTGCGTCTCCGCCTGGTGGCAGGCCTTGCCGCCCGGCGCCGCGCACGCGTCCAGCACGCGCGCCGTCTCCGGGATGGCGCCATAGACGCCCACCAGCTGCGCGGCCTCGTCCTGCACCTGCCACAGCCCTTCCGAGTAGCCGTACACGTCCTCCACGCGGCCCACGGGCGGCAGGATGATGCCCACGGGCGAGGCCTCCGTGGCGCGCGCCTCCACGCCCACGTCCTTCAGCTGCGCGAGCAGCGCGTCGCGCGTCACCTTGGAGGTGTTGGCGCGGATGACGACGGCGGGCGGCAGGTTGTTGGCGACGAGCATCGCCTCCGCGCGCTCGCGGCCGAACTGGCGGATCCACCGCTCCACCAGCCAGCGCGGGTGGCTCTCGCGCACGGACAGGTACTCCACCGGGTCCTTCTGGGAGGGCAGCGGCGGCGAGGGCAGCTCTGACAGCTTGCGCAGGATGGCGTTGGTGAAGCCCGCCGCGCGCCCGAGCCCCACGTCCTTGAGGGCCTGGACCGTCTCCGCCACGGCGGCGCGCGCGGGCACGCGGGTGTGGAAGAGCTGGTAGGCGCCCACGCGCAGGGCGGCCAGGACCTTGTCCTCCAGCGCGTCCAGCTTGCGGTCCGCGAAGCGGGTGATGGCGTAGTCCAGCGCGAGCTGCCGCCGGGTCGTGCCGTAGGTCAATTCGGTGACGAGCGCCGCGTCGCGGGGGTCCTTCGGAGGCGTCTCCGACAGGACCGTGTCCAGCACCACGTTGAGGTAGGCATCCGTCGCGCGCACGCGCGCGAGGATGTTGATGGCGAGGATACGGGCGCTCATCCTTCTTCCAGCCGGGTCATCAGGTCCACCAGTTGCTCGTCCGACATCCGCGTCGCGGGCAGATGGGACAAAGTGAGGCTCTGGAGGCTGTCCTCCAGCAGCTCGCGGTGGCCGCTCTCCGCCGGTTCACCACGCTGGACCTGCTGATACTTCGCGCGGGCCCAGGTGGCCAGCTCCGCTTCACTGAGCCGTCCGGCCAGCCGGTCCGCGATCTTCTGGCGCACGAGCGCCCGGGTGAGCAGGTCCGACGCGGGCGTGGATCCGCCCTTCGCCGCGCGGCCCAGCGTCTTTCCCGGCTTGCCGTCCGTCTGCACGACCGTGGGCACGGACTTGCGGCCCAGCGTCTTCAACGGGCCCCCGGCCTCCGCCGTGCGCCGCAGCGAGCGCGCGGGCGTGGTGACCAATGGAGTGGGCTCCGGTGCGTCGTCCTTCTTGAGCGGGTGCACGCGGCCCACCAGCTTGGGCTTCGGACGCGAGTCTTCATCTTCGGGCCCGGCGGACTTCTTGCGGCGGCCCAGCGACTTCACCGGCCCGGGGATGGCGGGGTGGAAGATGCCGCTCGCGAAGGTCTCCAGGGCCTGGATGTACGGGTCGAAGCCGTGCAGCCCCAGCACCTGCATGGCGCACGCCTCCGCCACCACGGACTCGCGGGCGGGCGGCTTGAGCAGCACCTCGATGGCGGGCAGCCCCACCGCCTCCAGCGCTTCCTTCAGCGCGTAGGACGTGAAGTAGCCCGCCGGGTTGATGAGGATGCCCTCCACGTTCTTGCGCTCGGCGTGGATCGTGTCGATGAGGACGCCCTCGTGGTTGGACTGGACGATGGTCAGCGTCAGTCCCAGCTCCTTCGCCTTCTCGCGCAGGGCCGCGTCGAGGTCCGTCAGGCGGCCCCCCACGACGTCCTCACGCTCGCCCAGGAGGTTGAGGTTCGGTCCGTGCAACACCAGCAGCTTCATGCCCATCCGTGCGACTCCATGACGCGAGAATTCCACATGGCGCTCCGCGGCGCGCTCAAGACGTGAACGGCTGACTGCCCGGCTGCAATCTGTTTCCAGAGAGGAAGTCCGCCGCGCGCATCACCCGCTTGCCCTCTGGCTGGACCTCCAGGAGGACGAGCGAGCCCTCGCCACAAGCAACCTCGATGCCCTCTGGCCCCGCGGACAGCACGGTGCCGGGTGCACCCTTCCCTTCCGCGGGCCGCATCCGGTGCACCTTGAAGACCTTGCCACCCAGCAGCGTGTACGCACCGGGCCACGGCGTGAAGGCGCGCAGGCGGCGGTCCAGTTCCACCGCGGACTTCGCGAAGTCCAGCTTGCCGTTCTCCTTGTCGATGATGGGCGCCAGCACCATGCCCTCGGAGGGCTGGGGCTGGGGCGTCAGCTCGCCGCGGAGGTAGCGCGGCAGGGACTCGCGCAGGATGTCGCCACCCAGCGAGGACAGCTTCGCGTGCAGCGTGGCGCTCGTCTCGTCCGGCGCGATGGGCAGCCGCTTCATCGCCAGCACGGGGCCAGTGTCCAGGCCTTCATCCATCACCATCAGCGACACGCCCGTCTCACTGTCGCCGTGCTCGATGGCCCACTGGATGGGCGCGGCACCCCGGAAGCGAGGCAGCAGCGACGCGTGCACGTTTACGCAGCCCTTCACCGGAAGAGCCAGCAGGTCCTTGGGGAGAATCTTTCCGTACGCCGTCACCACGCAGACGTCGGGGGCGTACTGGCGCAGCTCCTCGGAGAACGGCGGCGTGCGCAGCTTCTGCGGCTGGAGCACGGGGATGCCCTTCTCCAGCGCGCGCTCCTTCACGGGCGGCGCGGTGACGGCGTTGCCCCGGCCCTTGGGCTTGTCCGGCTGGGTGACGACGGCCACGACGTCGCCCACGTCGAAGCAGGCCTCCAGCGAGGCCACGGCGAACTCGGGCGTACCCATGAAGACGATGCGGGGTCGGCTGCTCATGTGAGGGAAATCTCGTGTGGAAAAAGGGATGGGGTCAGGCCACGGACTTGAAGGCGGCGGGCGGCGCGGAGGTGTCCACCGCCTGGCGCTTGCGTGCGCGCAGCGCTTCCAGCGTGGACAGGGCCTCGCGCGTCTCCGGAGTGGTGGCCACGTCCTTGAGCGCGTCCAGCGCCTTCTCCAGAGCCATCGCTTCGTCCGCCTCGCGCTGCCGGATGCGGTCCACCGCTTCGCTGAAGCGCGCGAAGAAGGCGCGCAGCTCGTCCTTGCGCCGCAGCGGGCGCAGGCGCGGATAGCGGCCCGCCGCGAGCGCCGCGACGTAGAGGCTCATCACGTGGACGGGGCCCGCCACACGGTGCGTGAAGAGGAGCCCGAACAACCCGAGCGCGATGCCCAGACCCACGGTGGCCACGCCGGTGAGCCACCAGAGCGTCTCCACGCTGGACAGGCCCTCTTCGGCGGACATGCGGTGCACCTGCTGCGCTAGCACGCCGAACAGCAACATGCTCCCGGCGCCCATGCCGGTGAGCAGCAAGATGTATTTGAGCTGGAATTCTCGGTCGAGCAGGTACGTCCGGCGGATGATGGTCGGACGCGACGCGTTACGACTGTCTTCGGCATGGGGCATGTCGTTGACCAGCGTACCCCAGGAGGTGGGGGAGGTTTGCGTCCTTCGTCAGGACAGGTCTACACCCGACGGAAGCCCAGACGTTCGGACGTAAAGGAGCCCCATGTCCCGCTCATTCGTCGCCCTGTCCCTGGCCGTTTCCTGCCTTGCCCTAGGGGGTTGCAAGAAGGAGGACCCCAAGACGCCGGAGTACTGGCAGTCCAGTCTGGAGGGGGCCAAACGCCCCGACGACAAGGTGCGAGTGATTGAGTCGCTGCGCACGTCGGGCAACGTCAATGAACAGTTCCTGCCCTTCCTGCACGGGCGGCTGTCCTCGGAGCGCCGGCCGGAGGTGAAGGCGGCGGTGGCCCGGACGCTGGGGGATTTGCACCACCCGACGTCGCTGGAGCCGCTGACGGCGGCGCTGGACCCCGGGGCTTCGGATGTGCCGGCGCAACAGGTGAACAAGGCGGTGGTGGGCGCGCTGGGGCGGATTGGGGATGAGCGCGCGGTGCCGTCGCTGGTGCCGCTCTTGCGCAGCAAGGACAACTACACGCGCATCGAGGCCATCCAGGTGCTGGGCGCGCTGAAGGCGAAGCCGGCGGTGGAGCCGCTCATCCAGCTGGCGACGGACGAGTCCGCGGAGCCGTTCCTCAACAAGAAGGCCATCGAGGCGCTGGGGCAGATTGGGGATCCGCGCGCGGTGCCGGCGCTGATGCGCACGTTGACGAAGGAGCGCCGGGGCATGTCGTTCTACGTGGAGAGCAGCTTCGCGCTGTTCCAGCTGGGCGCGCCCGCGGCGGACGCGCTGCTACCGGTGCTGGAGGGCAAGGACGCGGAGCTGCTCACGTGGGCGAAGGCGCAGGGGGTGAACCCCGCCAGCTACCCGATGAAGGCCGCGCAGGTGCTGGGCGACCTCCGGGAGAAGCGCGCGGTGCCCACGCTGTTGAAGCAGCTGTCGTTCACGCATTCGGATCCCCAGATTCAAGCGCTGGTGCGGATGCAGGCGGCGGACGCGCTCGGGAGGATGCGTGCGCAGGAGGCGGTGAAGCCGCTCGCGGGGCTCGTGGGCGAGCCGGACCCGACGGTGCGGGATGCGTACGTGCGAGCGCTGGCGCTGCTGGGCAGCCGGGACGCGCTCCCCGCGCTGGAGAAGGCGGCGGGCACCGGGGACTGGTACTCGCGGGAGATCGCCATGAAGGGCATCGCACTCCTGGGGGATGCGAGGGAGCAGCCGATGCTCGCGAAGCTGGCGGCGGCGGAGCCCGCGCGCACGGCGGCGGACTGCCAGGAGACGGGCGAGGACGGATGCCAGGATGCCGCGGCGCTGGGCAAGAAGCGCGCGGATCAGGTCCAGGGATATGGGGCGGTGCTGGAGGCGGCGCAGGCGTGCAGCGGCAACGCGGGCTGCTGGTCGCAGCGGCTGCCCAAGGCGGACGCGGTGCTGTTGCAGCGCGCGGCGCTGGAGGTGGGGCGCTCCGGGGCGGCGGACCAGGGTCCGACGCTGGCGTCCCGGCTCACCGAGCGCGACACCGAGGCGCGCGCCACGGTCATCCAGGCGGTGGACTGGCTGGCGGACGCGCCCGGCGCGGCGAAGAAGCTGCGTGAGGCGTCCCTGCCCGCGCTGAAGAAGCAGTTGGAGGACGAGAAGGGCAACTCCAACTTCGTGCGCGTGAACGAGGACCTGCGCCGGCTGATGGTCAAGCTGGAGCGGGCGTAGCGCCATCCTGGAAGTGCGCGGAGGGCACGCGCATGTGCCCCCGCGCAAGCCGCGTCCGGGGCGGATGCGCGAGTCCCTGCCGCCGCGCATGCCACGGGTCACGCGAGGACAGGCGTGGCGCCATCCTCCGAAGCACGCAGCGCGGCGACAAGTGCGCCACCACGTGGCGAAACACGCGCTGGCGGTGGCCTCCGCTGCATGCCTCGGGTCACGCGGGGACGGGAGTAGCGCCATCCTCCGAAGCACGCAGCGCGGGCGGCATTCGCTCCACCGCATGGTGGAGCACACCCAGCTGACGCACCAGCCGCGACAGCTGCGTGCGCGCCAGCGCGTCCGCGCCCTCCAGGCCCGGAGTCTCGCGCTTGAGCGCTGACGGCACGCGGCGCGCCACCAACGCCGCGGACAGCTCCTCCAGCGCGTCCGACGCGTAGCGCACCACCGGCCCCAGGTCCGACTCCTGATGCCACGCGCGGCTCGCCGCCAACGCCGTCACGGCCGCGGTGAAGCGGCGCGCATAGGTGATCAACGCCATCCCCGGCTCCAGCTCCTTCGCCGGCCCCTTCCACTCACTCAGCAAGCGCTGGAACGACGCCTCCGCGGACAACAGCGCCACGCCCACCTTGCGGCGGGCCTCCCGCAGCGCCACCTCCGTGGACACCGGCGTCCGCGCCACCTCGCGCAGGTAGTGCTGGTCCGCCTTCAGCACGCCGGCCACCGCCTCGGCGAAGCGCGCGTGCTCGGGACTCGGCCAGAGCAGCCGGATGCCCACCAGCGCCAGCACGCCTCCCATCAGCGTGTTGAGGATGCGCACCCCCGCGAGCTGCCAGTCCCCCGTCTGGATCTCCGCGAGCAGCACCAGCGCCGGCGCCAGCAGCACCTGGTACACCGTGAAGTTCAGCGGCCGCACGCTCACCGACACGCAGACCAGCAGCACGATGGCCGCGAGCATCAGCCACTGCGCGGGCAGCACGTGCACCAGCCCCATGGCCAACACGCTGCCCAAGAACGTGCCCGCCACACGCTGAAGCCCCTTCTCCGTGGTGAGCCCCGAGTACGGCTGCAACACGACAATCACCGTGATGGTCACCCAGTACCAGTGATTGAGCCCCAGCCCCTCCGCCAGCGCCGTCGCCACCGTCGCGGTGAGCCCCAGCCGCAGCGCGTGCCGGAAGACCACCGACTCCGGCGTCAGATGGTCGCGCAGCACCTTCCACCACGAACGCCTGCGCCCCGGCTCCAGCCCCAGCGGCTTCGTGTCCCGCTCCGGCAGCGGCTCGCCGCTCTCCAGCCGGGACGCCACATCCAGCGCCACCGCGCTGTACTCCCGCAGCCGCCCCAGCAGCCCCGCCACGTGCGAGTACTGCGAGCGCGCCGGCTCCGGCAGTCCCCCGTCCGCCTGGAGCACCCGCGTCACCCGCTCCGCGTCCCACGACGACGGCACCGGCACCGTGCCCCGCACCAGCGAGCCCACCACGCCCCGCAGGTCCACCGCCAACGCGCCCAGCGCGTGCTGCGCCTCGATACGGGCCGTGCGGCACGCCCCCTGGCGTGGCGCCTCGTCCAGCGCCTCCGACATCGCCGTGAGCAGGAGCGACAGCGCGTCCGCGTCCTCCAGCAGCACCAGCAGGTGCTCGCCCCGGCCGCTCTCCTCCTGCCGTCCCTGGCGCGTGGCCCCCAACGTCGCGCGCGCCGTCTCCAGCGACTGCCGCATGCGCGCGGCCCGCTGCACCGCCTCCCACGTCCCCACCCGCGAGGGCCCCTCCATGGGCCAGCCCGCGACCGCGTCCGCGAGGTCCGCCAGTTCGTCGTAGCAGGCCGCGATGGCGAGCCGCGCGGGGCGGTAGGGCCTGAGCGGCCACAACACCAGCGCCAGGAACATGGACCACAGGCCGCCCGCGACGAAGTACGCCGCCTGCGACAGCACGGCTTCCGGCCCACGCTGCGGCAGGGCCAGCGACACCACGAACAGGTTCGCCAGCAGCATGCCCACGATGCCCGGCGTGTCCCCGAAGCTGCGCGCGAAGCCGCACGCCGTCACCCAGAAGAACGTCAACGCCACGTCCACCCAGAAGGGACTCGGCAGCGCGATGATGAACCCCACCAACGCGCCCAGCACCGTCATCGCGCCCATGGCCCGAGCGCGCGTGCGGTACGGCCCGCCCTTGTCCACCAGCGCGACGAAGAGCCCGGCCATGCCCGCCCAGGACACCGCGGGCTGCGACAGGAGCGCGGAGATGAGCAGCGGAACCCCCAGCGCCAGCCCCGTGCGCAGCCCCGCCGACACCGCGGGCCGGCCCGGCTGGAAGCGGAAGAGGCCCGCGACGTGACGGGGCAGCTGTCCACGGGCCGCACGCCCCCGGGGCGCCACCCAGCCGTCCGCCACCGTCTCGCCTCCGTCCCCACGCATCCCCGCTCCTTCCCCGGGTGAACGTCCCCTGGAGGAAGAAGATGGGGTGCGCGAGCGCCGGATTCCGCCCCTGCCCGCTCGCAGGCACGGCGAACGGACACAAGGCGGCCAGGCGGTCAGCTGCGCTGCGCGTAGTACTCGACGATGAACGGCTCGTTTACGTCCACGGGGATCTCCTCACGCTCGGGCAGCCGCACGTAGCGCATGCCCTCCCCTGCCCCCAGGACCTGCACGTATGCGGGCACCTGGCGGGACTTCATCCGTCCGAAGGCGTCCTGCACCGCCGCGAGCTTCAGGTGCTCCGGATGGAAGCGCACCTCGTTGCCCGGCTTGAGCCGGATGCTCGGGATGTCCGCGCGCTTGCCGTTCACCTGGAAGTAGCCGTGGCGCACGAACTGGCGCGCCTGGCGGATGCTCGTGGCCAGCCCCGCGCGCAGCACCAGCGCGTCCAGCCGGCTCTCCAGCAGCTGCATCAACACCTTGCCCGTGTTGCCCGGGGACCGGCGCGCTTCCAGGAACGCGCTGCGGCACTGCTTCTCCAGCAGGCCGTAGTACAACTTCAGTTTCTGCTTCTCCCGCAGCCGCTGCGCGAAGTCGCTCACCGACACGCGCGCCGTCGCCCCGTGCTGACCCGGCGGATACGGCCTGCGCAGCACCGGATCCTTGTCAGGGTCCTTCGCGGTGATGCGCGACAGGGGGATGCCAAGCCGCCGACACATCTTTCCACGGGGTCCCAGTTCACGAGCCACGGTGCGTTCCTCCGGCCTTCCTGTTGGGTCGAGCCAAGTTGAAGTTGATAATCACTATCAATTTCAATATCCGCAAAGGGAGCGGCCGGTCAAGCTTCCAGACACGGGGTGTGGGTGGACGGCCGTGCGCAGGCAGGGTGAAAATGAACGGAAATACAACCCCGCGCACCTGCCTACCTACCGGTCGGAATGTGCTTCCGGGGTGAATGTAGGACGAAAACTTCACCTGTGAATTCATGAGCTTGGACCCACTCATGATCGTGTAAGCAACAACCCACACGCAACAATGGGACGGCTGACACGAGAATCAATTTGTCCGCTTCACCTTCCCCCGAAAGCCCGCCCCCCATGGCCCTGCGCACCGACCTGTCGAAGCCCGTTGTTGCCACCCAGAACCGCACCGACACGAAGCCGGTGAACACCGTGAAGCCCCAGGGCCCGGTGGGCATGAGCTCGCAGTCCAGCTTCAGCACGGGCGCGCCCTCCAAGGCGAAGGCCACGGTGGCGCTGAACGGCGTGGGCCAGAAGCTGACGCCGGGCCCGGTGGACCTCACCAGCCCCCAGGCGCAGCAGGCCGTGCAGCAGACGGTGTCGTACGTGAACCAGAAGAACCCGCAGCTGACGGGCATCACGGGCGGCACGTCGTTCTCGCCGCGCACGGTGGAGCGCGACCAACTGGGCATGACGCACGTGCGCATGGACCGCATGCACGAGGGCCTGAAGGTCGCCGGTGAGCAGATCATCGGCCACCTGGACGCGAAGGGTCAGTTCGACAGCCTGACGGGCGACGTGACCAACATCCCGGCGGGCATTGGCAAGGCGCCCACGAAGCTGACCGCGAAGGACGCGCTGGCCGTGGCGCAGAAGGACTTCAACGGCGAGACGTCCAAGGCGCCCACCGCGGAGAAGGTCATCGTCAAGGGCAAGGACGGCCAGTACCACGCCGCCTACCACGTGACGCTCACCGACACGAAGGTGTCCGACGGCAAGGACCCGCGCTCGATGAATTACTTCATCGACGCGAACACCGGCGAGTCCCTCAAGCAGTACAACACGCTGAGCCACCTGGACCGCACGACCAACGCCAAGCGCGCTGGCGGCACCTCGGGCACGCCCGCGCAGACGCCCACCACCCCGACGACGCCCACGACTCCGGGCAGCGCGGGCCGCGTGGCGGACGACCAGACGATGTACAGCGGCAAGGTCGACATCCAGACCACGAAGAACAAGGACGGCACGTTCTCCCTGGACGACAAGACGCGCGGCAAGGGCATCGTGACGTACGACGCGAAGAACCGCGAGGAAGCGTCCGGCACCACGGGCTTCACCGACAACAACGACGTCTGGGGCGAGAAGACCGACCCGTCGCGCGCCGCCACCGCGGTGGACGCGCACTACGGCGCGGAGATGACCTACGACTTCTACAAGGAGATCCTCGGCCGCGACTCCATCGACGGCAAGGGTGAGAAGCTCGTCTCCTACGTCCACACCGACGTGAACCTGGTGAACGCGTTCTGGGACGGCGAGAAGATGCAGTACGGCGACGGCGACGGGAAGGACTCCGGCCCGCTCACCACGCTGGACATCGCCGGCCACGAAATCACCCACGGCCTCACGGAGCGCACCGCGGGCCTGGAGTACGAGGGTGAGTCCGGCGGCCTCAACGAGTCCTTCAGCGACATCATGGGCACCGGCGTGGAGTGGTTCGCCAGCCAGAAGAACAGCGCGGTGAAGTTCGACTGGGCGGTGGGCGAGGACGCGTGGACGCCCAAGAACGGCGACAACACGGACGCCCTCCGCTACATGAACGACCCGACGGCGGACGGCTACTCCATCGACAACTACAAGAACTTCCCGAAGATGACGGAGGTCCACGGCTCCAGCGGCATCGCGAACAACGCCTTCTTCCTCCTCACCGAGGGCGGCAAGAACAAGACGTCCGGCATCGAGGTGAAGGACGGCATCGGCATGGAGAAGAGCCTCAAGGTCTTCGGCCGCGCGCTCACCACGTACATGACGCCGCAGACGAACTTCTCCCAGGCCCGCGCCGCGACCATCAAGGCCGCCACGGACCTGTACGGCAAGGACTCCACCGAGGCGAAGAAGGTCGCCGAGGCCTGGACCGCCGTCGGCGTGACCAAGTAGTCCGCTGAGCTTTCAGGCCCGGACGGGAGCCCTGCGCTCCCGTCCGGGCCTTTTTCATTTCACTGCTTCGCCATGGCGGCCTTCTGTTCGCCCGCGGTATCCCGGACGTGCTCCCCGGAGACGTCGACCGTCACCTCGTGGAGCGTGCCGGTGAACTCGAAGGGCGCGCTGTAGCGCTGGCTGACGGGCGAGTTCTCGTCCCGGCCACACGTGAGCCCCTCTCCCAGACTGATGGCCACCGGCATGGTCGCGTCGATGGTGCTCTGCGCCACCAGGTCGCCGTTGATGTAGAGCCGGCCGCGTCCGGGAGTGCCCCGCCCCACCTTCAGGTCTGGCTTGCCGGTGGGCTCGAACTCGAACCGCAGCTTCGATCGTCCCTCCGGCACGTCCACCGCCGACTCGATGTGGAACTCCTGCTCGCCGAGGTAGTTGTAGGCGTAGTGCAGCTTGTGGTCCTGGATGAAGAGTGAGTAGCCGCCGGTGAGGCCGCCGTGGCTGAGCAGCACGCCCTCCGTGTCCCGCGTCACCTCCGCGTCGGCGGTGATGGTGTGGGGCCGGTTGAGCACATGCACCGCCGCGTTCTCCGGCGCGGGCGACGTGTGCGGCCGGTACACGTAGCGCGTGCGGTCCTTCGTGAGCTGCGGGCGCTCCATGGCGAACACGGCGCGGGTGGGCGACGCGAGCGGCAGCACCTGGTAGCGCCCGGCTTCGGCGTACCAGAGGGCGATCATCTCGATGAGCTTGCCCCGGTGCTCCGCCGCCACGTTCTTCGTCTCGGAGCAGTCTTCCGCCACGTGGTACAGCTCCCAGCCGTGTGTATCCAGCTCGCGCAGCCGGTCCTCGTCGAGCAGTGACTCACCGAAGCCCTCTCCGGCCTCCTTGAAGGACGGGCCGGGGAACGGGCACACCGCGCGCCAGCCGTCGTGGTAGATGGCGCGCGAGCTGAACATCTCGAAGTACTGCGTGCGGTGTCGGCCAGGCGCGTTCCCGTCGTTGAACGTGTGCTTGAAGCTGACGCCTTCGATGGGTGACTGGGTGACGCCGCGGATCTCCGCCAGCGGCTCCAGGCCCAGGCAGTCCAGCACCGTGGGCACCATGTCGATGGCGTGCGCGTACTGCGTGCGCACCTCGCCCTTCGCCTGGATGCCCTGGGGCCAGTGGACGAGGAACGGGTCGGTGGTGCCGCCGCGGTACGTCTCCCGCTTCCAGCGGCGGAACGGCGTGTCCCCCGCCCAGGCCCAACCCCACGGGTAGTGGTTGAAGTGCTTCGGGCCGCCCAGGTCCTCCAGCGCCGCCAGGTTCTGCGCCAGGGACTCCGGCGCGTTGTTGAAGAACTTCAGCTCGTTCACGGAGCCGTGCGGCCCGCCCTCCGCGCTGGCCCCGTTGTCGGACAGCACCATGATGAGCGTGTTGTCCAACTCGCCGGTGTCCTCCAGGAACTTCAGCAGCCGGCCAATGTGGTGGTCCGTGTGCTCCAGGAAGCCCGCGAAGACCTCCATCATGCGTGAGTAGAGGTGCTTCTCCTCCGGCGGCAGCGAGCCCCAATCCTGCACGTCCGGGTCATGCCGGGACAGCTGCGTGCCCCGGGGAACCACGCCCAGCTCCAGCTGCTTCTGGAACACCTTCTGGCGGTAGGCGTCCCAGCCGTCGTCGAACTGGCCCGCGTAGGCGTCCGCCCACTCGCGGGGGACGTGGTGGGGCGCGTGCATGGCGCCGGTGGCGAAGTAGAGGAAGAAGGGCTTGTCGGGCGCGACCTGCTTGGTGTCCGCGATGCAGTCCATGGCGCGGTCCACCAGGTCCGGGGTGAGGTGGTAGCCCTCTTCCGGAGTGCCGGGCGGGCGGATGGCGTGGTTGTCGTGGACGAGGTCCGGGTAGTACTGGTGCGTGTCCCCGCCCAGGAAGCCGTAGAAGCGCTCGAAGCCGCGGCCCAACGGCCAGCGCGAGTACGGCCCGGCGGCGCTCGTCTGCTCCGCGGGGGTCAGGTGCCATTTGCCAATGGCATACGTGTTGTAGCCGGCCTCCATCAGCATCTCGGAGAGGAAGCCATTCTCGAAGGGGATGGTGCCGTTGTAGCCGGGGTAGCCCAGCGACGTTTCGGTGATGGTGCCCATCCCGTTGGAGTGGTGGTTGCGGCCGGTGAGGATGCACGAGCGCGTGGGCGAGCACAGCGCGGTGGTGTGCATGTTGTTGTAGAGCAGCCCGCCTTGCGCCAGCCGGTCCAGGTTCGGCGTGCGGATGGGCGAGCCGTAGCAGCCCAGGTGCCCGAAGCCCATGTCATCCAGGATGATGAACAGGACGTTGGGCGCGCCGGGCTTCGAGCGCAGGGGAGACGGCCACGCGGGAGACGACTGCTCCCAGGTGCGGCCGATGACGCCGGGAAACGGACTGCCGGGTTTGTATTCCTTGAGGGACATGTGCGGGCGCGCCTCCACGCGGCGAGAAACGTTCTCGTGCGTGAGGTGCATCGCCCCCGGAGGCAGCGAATCTGCCCTCGGGACGGAGGCGGCCGGACCCAGGCCCTGGCCGCCTCCTGCTTCACACCCCGCTCACGTCACGGGGAACGGGTTGCGTTCGTGGAACTGGCGCTGGTGGAAGTACGGGTACGGCCAGGGCGTGGTGCTGGCGGCGTCCAGCGTGGCCACCTGCGCGGGCGTGAGGTTCCAGCCGATGGCGCCCAGGTTCTGGCGCAGCTGCTCCTCCGTGCGCGCGCCGATGATGACGTTGGACACGGTGGGCCGCTGGAGCAGCCAGTTGAGCGCCACCTGCGGCACCGTCTTGCCCGTCTCCTGGGCCACGGCGTCGAGCGCGTCCACGACCTTGAAGAGGTACTCCTCCGGCACCTGCGGGCCACCGGCCGCGGTGGCGGGGTTGTTGAGGCGGCTGGTCTCCGGCTTCGGCGCGCCCCGGCGCAGCTTGCCGGTGAGCCGGCCCCAGCCCAGCGGGCTCCACACCACCGCGCCCACCTTCTGGTCCTGCGCGAGCGGCATCAGCTCCCACTCGTAGTCGCGGCCCACGAGCGAGTAATAGGCCTGGTGGGCCACGTAGCGCGCCAGGTTGTAGCGCTCCGACACGGCCAGCGACTTCATCAGGTGCCAGCCGGAGAAGTTGGAGCAGCCGAGGTAGCGGATCTTCCCCGCGCGCACGAAGCCGTCCAGCGTGTTGAGGACCTCCTCCACGGGCGTCACCGCGTCGAAGGCGTGGAGCTGGAACAGGTCGATGTAGTCCGTCTTCAACCGGCGCAGCGAGGCCTCCACGGCGCGCGTGAGGTGGAAGCGCGAGGAGCCCACGTCGTTGGGCCCCGTGCCCGCGCGGAAGGTGGCCTTGGTGGAGATGATGGCCTTGTCGCGCCGGCCCTCCAGCGCCTTGCCGAGAATCTCCTCCGCGAGCCCGGCGGAGTAGCCATCAGCGGAGTCGAACATGTTCACGCCCGCGTCGAGCGCGATGTCCACGAGCCGCGTGGCCTCCTTCACGTCGCTGGAGCCGAAGCCCTTGAAGAAATCACCAGCGCCACCGAACGTGCCCGTGCCCAGACTGAGGACGGGGACCTTGAAACCAGAACCACCCAGCTGCCGGTACTCCATGACGTTCACCTCGTGACGAAGCGGGAGGAAATGCGGCCCACGTAACGGGCCGTGGCGCGGCGCGCAACCGTCGTTTCGCGACGCGAGTGATGCTTGAAGCGGAGCGTGGGGGCGCCCATCATGCGCGCGCCTTCCCGGGTGGGGAGGAAGGGGTCCAGGTCTCACGTGAGCACGTCCGCGCCACCCGCATCCGGCCGTCCGCCCATCCTGCGGGCCTTGGGCTATCTGCGCCGCTATCGCCTGGAGGCGCTGGGCGCGCTGCTGTCGCTGCTGCTCGTCTCCGTGGCGAACCTGGGCGCGCCGCAGATGATCCGCATCGCCATCGACCACGGGCTCGCGCGCGGGGAAATACGGCCCGTGTGGCTGGCGGTGGGAGGCCTGGTCGCCATCGCGCTGGGGCGCGGCCTGTTCAACTTCCTGCAGGGCTACCTGGCGGAGCGCGCGTCACAGGGCGTGGCGTTTGATTTGCGCGACGCGCTCTTCGCGCGCATCCAGCGGCTGTCCTTCAGCTACTACGACCAGGCGCAGACGGGGCAGTTGCTCACGCGGCTGACGAGCGACGTGGAGGCGGTGCGGACCTTCGTGGGCAGCGGCGTGGTGCAGTTCGCCGCGGCGGCGGCGATGCTGGTGGGCTGCGCGGGGCTGCTGCTGTACCTGGATCCGGTGCTGGCGCTGGCGGCGCTGAGCACCGTGCCGCCCATCCTGTGGGTGCTGCGCCGGTTCATGCAGCGGATGCGTCCGCTGTTCGGCCAGCTTCAGGCGCTGCTGGGCTCGCTCAACACCACGCTGCAGGAGGACCTGCGCGGGCTGCGCGTGGTGCGAGCCTTCTCCGGCGAGGCGCGGGAGCTGGAGCGCTACGGGAAGACCAACGCGGAGCTGAAGGAGAAGAACCTGCGGGTGGTGGACGCGCTGGCCGGCAACTTCCCCCTGGTCACCTTCATCGCCAGCATGGGAACGCTGATGGTGGTGGGTGTGGGAGGCTGGCGCATCCTCCATCAGAAGCTGACGCTGGGAGAGCTGGTGGCCTTCATCAGCTACCTGACCTTCCTGCTGATGCCCCTGATGACGCTGGGCTTCTTCGCGGCCAGCATGTCGCGAGCGAGCGCGTCCGCGCAGCGCCTCTTCGAGCTGCTCGACACGGCGGTGGAGGTGGCGGACCGTCCGGGCGCGGTGCCACTGCCTCCATTGCAGGGCCGCATCGAGCTGCGCGACGTGCGCTTCCGCTACGCGGGCAGCGACCGCGAAATCCTGCGCGGCGTGAGCGTGACGTTGGAGCCCGGGCAGCTGGTGGCGGTGCTGGGCACCACCGGCTCCGGAAAGAGCACGCTCATCAACCTGCTGCCGCGCTTCTACGACGTCACCGGGGGCGCGGTGTTGCTGGACGGACATGACGTGCGGGACGTGACGCTCGCGAGCCTGCGCTCGCAGATGGGCGTGGTGCTCCAGGACGCGCTGCTGTTCTCCGGAACGGTGCGGGAGAACATCGCCTACGGGCGCCCGGAGGCGACGCAGGCCCAGGTGGAGGCCGCGGCGGAGGCGGCCCAGGCGGCGGAGTTCATCCGCGAGCTGCCCCAGGGCTACGACACGCTGGTGGGCGAGCGCGGCGTGGGGCTCTCCGGTGGGCAGCGGCAGCGGATGGCCATCGCGCGGGCGCTGCTCACGGATCCACGGCTGCTCATCCTGGACGACAGCACGTCCGCGGTGGACGCGCGCACGGAGACCGCCATCCAGGGCGCGCTGGACGCGCTGATGCGGGACAAGCGCAGGACGGCCATCGTCATCGCCCAGCGCATCAGCACCGTGCGGGACGCGGACCTCATCCTGGTGCTGGATGAGGGGCGTATCGCCGCGAAGGGGCGCCACGAGGAGTTGAAGGCCTCCAGCGAGCTGTACAACGACATCCTCGGGTCGCAGCTGCAGCCGCCGCGTCAGGAGGAGGTGGCATGAGGCGGCCTGGAAGCATCGAGGCGATGGCGGAGCTGGAGATGGGCCGCGCGAAGCACCGCGGGAAGGTGCTGCGCCGGCTGCTGGGCGAGCTGCGTCCGCACGCGAGCACGCTCACCGTGGCGATGGTCTTCATCCTGGTGGGCGCGGCGTGCCAGGCGCTGGGGCCGTACCTGATGAGCCGGGCCATCGACCACGACATCGGCTCGGGGGACGGCTGGGGGTTGTTGCGGACGATGGGGGTGCTGTTCGTCGTCTACGTCGTGGGCTTGCTGACGCAGCAGGCGCAGACGCGGCGGGTGGGCCACACGGGGCAGCACGTCCTGTCGGACCTGCGCCTGCGCCTCTTCGAGCGGCTCCAGCAGCTGCCGCTGTCGTGGTTCGACCGGCGGCCGCTGGGCGACCTGATGAGCCGGATGCTCAGCGACGTGGACACGCTCAACCAGCTCTTCGCGCAGGGGCTGACGCAGCTGTTGGGGTCGCTGCTGGGGCTGGTGGGCGTGCTCGTCGCGATGTTCGCGCTCAACTGGCGCCTGGCGCTGGCGTGCTTCTCCCTCATCCCCGCCATCGTGTTCACCACGTGGTTCTTCGCGTCGCGGGCGCGCAATGCCTACCGCAAGACGCGGCAGACGGTGGGCGACGTGACGGCGAACCTCCAGGAGGAGATTGGAGGCGTGCGGCAGGCGCAGGCCTTCAACCGCACGGAGAAGAACATCGAGCGCTTCCGCGACCGGAACGCGGCAAACCGCGACGCGAACGTGGCGGCGGTGGGCATCACGTCCGCGTTCTCGCCGGCCATCGACCTGCTCTCCACGCTGTCCACGGCGCTCGTGATTGGCTACGGCGGCGCGCTGGCGCTGAGCGGGCAGCTCACGGTGGGCGGCGTGGCGGCGTTCCTCATCTACGTGCAGCAGTTCTTCCGGCCGGTGCAGCTGGCCGCGTCCGTGGCCGCGCTGATGCAATCCGCGCTGGCGGGGGCGGAGCGCATCTTCTCCATCCTCGACGAGACCACGGAGCCGCCGGACGTGGCGGGCGCGATGGAGCTGGGGCCGCTCCAGGGCCAGGTGGTGTTCGAGGGCGTGTCCTTCGGCTACGACGCCGCGCGGCCCGTGCTGCGCGATGTGTCCTTCCACCTGGAGCCCGGCCAGACGCTGGCGCTGGTGGGGCGCACGGGCGCGGGCAAGACGACGGTGGCCAGTCTGGTGCCGCGCTTCTACGACGTGACGGGGGGCACGGTGCGCGTGGACGGGCACGACGTGCGACAGGTGACGCGCGCGAGTCTGCGCCGGCAGATGGCCATGGTGCTCCAGGAGCCGTTCCTCTTCAGCGGCAAGGTGGCGGACAACATCGCCTATGGGAAGGCGGACGCCACCCGCGAGGACGTAGAGGCGGCGGCGAAGGCGGTGCACGCGCACGACTTCATCACCCAACTGCCGCAGGGCTACGACACCGTGCTGGGCGAGGGCGGCGCGACGCTCAGTCAGGGGCAGCGGCAGTTGCTCGCGTTCGCTCGCGCGGTCATCGCCAATCCGCGGGTGCTCATCCTGGACGAGGCGACGGCGAACATCGACACGCGCACGGAGGCGCTCATCCAGCTGGCGTTGGGGCAGCTGTTGTCCGGCCGCACGAGCATCGTCATCGCGCACCGGCTCAACACCATCCGCCACGCGGACCTCATCCTGGTGCTGGAGCACGGCACCGTGGTGGAGCGCGGCAACCACGAAGAGCTGCTCGCGAAGGGCGGGCACTACGCGGAGCTGTACCACCAGCAGTTCCGCGACACGCCGGAGCCGACGGTCAAGGCGCTGGGCTGAGCGCGCCGCAGCCCGGTCCTCCAAACCCATCCGCCTCTTCGCTGCGGGGGCTCCACCTCTGTGCCGGGCGGAAACATGCACCCACGGCGCTCGGACGTGGCTCGCTGGGCCGTCTCCGGCATTTTGGTTCCCGACAGGCCTGCATCTCGCTTGCACGGCTGGCCGCCCTTCGTTACCCAGCGGCCGAGGGTGCGGCCCCGGCGGCATGCGCTTCGCGGTGGCGATCTCCAGCATTCATTGCGTTGGAGCCGGACGCGCCCCTCTTCACCCCTTCAGGGAGCAGGCATGGCAGGCAGTCGAGGGACAGCGTTGGTGACGGGCTCGTCCGCGGGAATTGGCGCGGTGTACGCACGGCGGCTGGCGGCGCTCGGGTATGACCTGGTCCTGGTCGCTCGGAGGGAGGAGCGGCTGAAGACGCTGGCGGCGGAGCTGACGGCGGCGCATGGCATCCGCGCGGAGGTGCTGCGGGCGGACCTCACGGTGCACGCGGACCTTCAGCGGGTGGCCGGGCGCGCGGCGGGCGAGGACCTCACCCTGCTCATCAACAACGCGGGCGTGGGTGGCTATGGCCCCTTCGCGCAGGTGGAGCCCTCGGCGCTGGAAGGACTGGCGAACCTGCACATGATGGCGCCGATGCTGGCCACGCGCGCGGCGCTGCCCGGCATGCTGGCGCGGGGCAAGGGCGCGGTCATCAACGTCGCCTCCCTGCTCGCCTTCTCCGGCGCGATGCCGCCGGGTCCCCTGCCCCACCGGGCCACCTACGCGGGCGCGAAGGCGTTCCTCGTCCACTTCACCCGCACGCTCGCGGGAGAGCTGCGCGGCACGCCCGTGGTGGCGCAGGTCGTCTGCCCGGGCATGACCTTCACGGAGTTCAACGGTGGCTATCCCGGCACCATGTCACCAGAGGACGTCGTCACCGCGTCGCTCGTCGCGCTGGAGCGCGGTGAGACGGTCTGCGTCCCGGGACTGGAGGCCGCGGAGGCCCTCACTGCTCTGGAGAAGGCGGAGACAGGACTGCTGCGTGGGGCGACCCATGCATTGGCCGGCCGGTACCGGACGGCCTGAAACGCATTTACTGCACATGCATCCATCTAGGCGTTCATCTGCACGGAGGAAGCACTCATGAGCGGAACCTCGACGCGACCCGCGGAGAAGAGCGGCACCTTCAAGCTGGGCGGAGATTTGCCCGTCCACCGGCTGGGCTACGGCGCCATGCAGCTCACGGGCCCTGGCATCTGGGGCCCGCCCAAGGACCGGGCGGAGGCGGTGCGTGTGTTGCGCCGCGCGCTGGAGCTGGGCGTGGACTTCATCGACACGGCGGACTCCTACGGCCCCTACGTCAGCGAGGAGATCATCGCGGAGGCCCTGCACCCCTACGCCAAGGGCGTGGTGGTGGCGACGAAGGCGGGCCTGGTGCGCACGGGTCCCAACGAGTGGCACCCGGTGGCCGCGCCGAAGTACCTGCGCCAGCAGTTGGAGATGTCGCTGCGCCGGCTGAAGCTGGAGCGCATCGACCTGTACCAGTTGCATCGCATCGACCCGAAGGTCCCGGTGGAGGAGTCGCTGGGCGAGCTGAAGGCGCTGCAGAAGGAAGGGAAGATCCGCCACATCGGCCTGTCGGAGGTGTCGGTGGAGGAGATTGAGCGGGCACGCAAGGTGGTGGACATCGTGTCGGTGCAGAACCGGTACAACCTGACCGACCGCGTGCACGAGAAGGTGTTGGACTACTGCGAGAAGGAGAACCTGGGGTTCATCCCCTGGTTCCCGCTGGCGACGGGCGGTCTGGCGAAGCCGGGGAGCACGCTCGACTCCGTGGCGAAGAAGCACAACGCGACGCCCGCGCAGATTGCCCTCTCCTGGCTGCTGGAGCGCTCGCCGGTGATGCTGCCCATCCCGGGCACGTCCTCCGTGAAGCACCTGGAGGAGAACGTCGCGGGCGCGGAGGTGAAGCTCAACAAGGACGAGCTGGCCGCCGTGGACGCGCAGGCGTCGGGGCGCTGAAGCATCAACCTTGCTCCGCTTGAAGCACCCCACCGGCCCACGGGCGGATGGGGTGCTCGCGGCACTTCAGGTGGCGAGTGTCCGCCGGCCACGAATCTTCGTGAACGCGTGCGAGCTCAGATAGGCGTAGCTCTGGGGCGCGCGCAGTTCCGGTGAGATATCTCCCAGCGGGAAGGGCTTCGCGAAGACGTGGACCTTTCCCACCTGGATCGCGACGCCGCCCTCGCATCGCGAGAAGTAGCGGTCGTAGTCCTCCTTCAAGATGCCCCCCACCCTCGAGTAGCGGCGCCAGAGCTGCTCGGGAGCGGCCTCGTCGATGCCCAGGATGTCGAAGAAGCCGACGACCTGCTTCACCGGGCTGGAGGAGTAGACAACGACGTGTGAGACCTCCCTGCGGAAGGCGCGCTTGCGGAACTCGACGCGCTTGAGCCCTTCCAGAATGGGGGTCGCATACCGGGGCTGGATGGGCAGCAGGACTACAGACCGAGGCGTTGGCGAAGCCATTCACGACCTCCCGGCTGGACCGTGGTGATGGACTGCGGAGGGCCGTTGAGCACTCCATGACGACAGAGGTCACCGAGAGGAATGGGCTCCTTCAGGATGGCTGCTTGTCGGAAGAGGATGGCGAGCACTTCGCCATTCGAGCACAGCGTCTGCATGTCGCGAAGGGAGAACACCGTGCGTTTACCCACGGTGGCGGCGATCTCTTCGGCATCCGCGGACACCAGCGTCTGCTCGGCGATGCCCACGACCGTCACGGCCTTCTGGGAGTGGCTCAGGTAGAACAGCAGGGACGCACCGGGCTCTATCTGTCGGATCAACGCCCGGCACAGGTACGCCTTCCTCAGGCCATTCCCAAAGGGGTGGATGCCGGGCTCCAGCGACAACTGCGAGTCCGCGTCCGGGAAGAGCAGGTGATGGAACCGGGGCTCGATGGGGATGATGAAGGACGGCACGTCGAACTTCATCGCGGGCGGCCCGTGGCGCACGTGGAAGTCGAGGGGTAAAAGCACTTCGGGCGCATCCCCTGCACGCATTCGTTTCAAGAGGACGAGTTCGCCAGATTCCGTACGCCCTTCCACCTGGAATCCGAAGTCCTCGAACATGGCGATGAGCGCGCCCTGTCGCTCGTAGGCCGTCACGTAGATGAAGTCGTGCCCGTTCTTCGAAACGTGCTCGAAGACACTCTTGAGCAGCAGCTCGCCCAGGCGGCGTCCCTGATGCGCGGGCGCGACCTTGAATGTGCAGAGCTTCAGCGTGCGTCCCTTGAGGCCCAGGACGCCCTCCTCGTCCTTGATGAGGCACAGCGCGGCCAGATGACGCCCCTGCCCCCGCACCACCCAGCATCGTCGGTGGTCCATCTGGCATCTGCGGAACCAACCATCGAATGACGGGTAGTCCCCTCGGAGGCTGTCGAGGAAAGGATCCTCCGTGTCGACGTCATGCGCGAACGTGAACTCCACCGCTGGCGGAGGCCGGGCGAACCTGGATCGCAAGCCCTGCACCATGGCGAGGGCTTCGCCGACCGTGACAATGCGTTCCTTCAGTCCGATGCGCTTCGCCTTCCGGTGGATGCGCAGGTCTTCAGTCACCAGGACGCCCACAGCATTGGACCGAACAGCGGCCAACAGCTGGTGGTCCACCCAATCATTCGAGTGGAGTGCAGGGCTCCCCAGAACCTCGTCCCAGCTTGTGGGAACGGGAGGCGGCGCAGGAAGAGGGAGGTATTTGCCGAGCAACAACTCGCGAAGCCAGCGGCGTGCCTCGTCGCGGTCCCTCTCGACATCCACCTTGATGGCTGGATGGATGAAGAGCTGATAGCCAGCCTCTTCAATGGCGCTTACCAGCCGGGTCGCGGGCTCCATCATTGCCTCAACCTGTTCGGGCGAGGTGGGCTCCAATGGAATCAAGACATTCGTATCGATCAAGAGCTTCGTGACATCCCCCTTACTGCTGTCATGAAGCGTGAAGCCTACTCACGCGTCTGACACCCGTCACTTCCGCTTCACGTAACGCAGGAGGAGCGTCACCAGCTCCTCCTGGAGCAGCCCCTGGGACAGGGACTCGGGGCGCTCCACCACGGCGCGGTGGATGACCGCGTGGGACACCGTGTCGATGAGCCACAGGGCCAGCTCCGGGTCCGGCACGTCCGTGCGGAATTGGCTCAGGGCCTCCAGCATGGGCGCGTCCTCCGGACCCCACTTCCTGGGGGGACGTGATGGCAGCTCCTCCGTCAGCGCGTGGTGCAGCTTCGGATTCACCGCGTGCGCCGCGAAGCCCAGCGCCACCAGCGTCCGGATGAGGTCCTCCAGCGTCTTGAACTTCCGCGTCGACAGCACCTCTCGGGCGGCGGCGCGCTGCTCCTTCACGTGCCGGCGCGACACCTCCACCACCAGTGCCTCCTTGCCTGGGAAGAACTGGTACAGCGATGCCACGTTCACGCCCGCTCGCTCCGCGATGCGGTTCGTCGTCAGCTTCGCGTAGCCGTCGCGCACCAGAATGTCAGCAGTCGCCTGCACCAACGCGTCCACCGTCGCTCGCGAGCGCTCCTGCGTGGGTGTCTTCCGAGGGGAAAGCTTCGCGCGCGGCATGCCGGACTCCTGGGACGGGAACGCAAGCTGACAACATAAGCAGTCCCTTACATTCTTGTCTCCGTCGCTGCCTCCCCGCGACAGGAGACCTTTCATGTCCCATGACACTCTGCCGGTGCTCGTCATCGGCGCAGGGCCCACCGGCCTGACGCTCGCGTGTGACCTCGCTCGTCGAGGCATCCGCGTGCGAATCGTGGATGCGGCCCCGGGCCCCTTCGCCGGGTCTCGCGGCAAGGGGCTTTCGCCTCGCACGCTGGAGGTGATGGACGACCTGGGCGTGCTCGATGCCGTGCTCGCCGCGGGCATGGACTATCCCCGCCTCCGCCTCCACTGGCGCCGCTTCGTCGTGGGGCGCTGGACCATGATGGCCCGCCGCGCCGCCACCCCGGACGTGCCCCACC